>JBPYEE010000815.1:0-15872 GCA_051985095.1 Vicinamibacterales bacterium
GTCGCCGTCCAGCGTGATGTCGGTCGGCGGCTCCCCGGCCGGATGGGACGTCGACGGCTGACCCGCGGCTCTTCCGCCCCAACGCGACCAGATGCGATCGCGCGGGGGCCACGCCGTACGAGTGAGCGCTTGAGGATGGTCGGGAGGGCGGAACCGGGGTGTCCCGTTCCGCCCCCGTCGACGTTTGTCGTTACGCGGCGACGGCGACCTTGATCGACCGCGGCTTGGCTTCGTCACGAAGCGGGAGCTTGACGGTCAGGACGCCGTTTTTGTACTCGGCCGAGACCTTGTTGGGGTCGACCGTCTGCGGCAGCGAGAAGGAGCGGCTGAACGACCCGTAGCGCCGCTCCACGTGGTGGTACTGGTCGTCTTTCACGTCGGCTGACGCTTTCTTCTCACCCTTGATCGTCAGCACGAAGTTCTCGATGTTGATCTCGATGTCGTCGCGTGACATGTCGGGCAGCTCGGCCTTCAGCACCAGCTCGTGCTCGCCGGTTTGAAAGATGTCGACCGGCGGCATCCAGGCGCTCGGCGCGGTGAACCCCAAATCACGAAACGGATCCCAACGAACAATTGTCATATATCCTCCTGAATTACGTCGTCTCGTACTCGGCGTCGACAATCTCGGCATCCTTCACCGTCGACGCGCTCGAACCTCTCGAGCCTGTTGATCCTGTTGATCCGGCTGAACCGCTCGACCCTTTGTAGAGTTGTTCCGCCATCGCGTGTGACGCGCGTTGCAGATGTTCGACGGCGCCCGTCAGCCGTGCGACGTCATCGCCCTGCGCCGCCTGCCGCGCGTCGGCAATCGCCGCTTCGATTGTCCGGACGTCGCTGACCGGCAGCCGATCGCGGTTCTCGTTCACGGTCTTCTCGACCTGGTAGGCGAGCGCGTCGGCGTTGTTGCGCGCATCGATCAGCGTGCGGCGCGCGTTGTCCTCCGCCTCGTGGCCCTGTGCGTCGGCCACCATGCGGTTGACCTCGTCTTTGGTCAGCCCGCTCGACGCCGTGATCGTGATCTTCTGTTCCTTGCCCGTCGCCGTGTCCTTGGCCGTCACATTCACGATGCCGTTGGCATCGATGTCGAACGCGACTTCGATCTGCGGCAGCCCCCGTGGCGCCGGCGGCAGCCCGACCAGCTGGAACTTGCCGAGCGTCCGGTTGTCGCCGGCCATCGGCCGTTCGCCCTGGAGCACGTGCACTTCGACGCTCGTCTGGTTGTCGGTCGCGGTCGAGAAGATCTCGCTCTTTCGCGTCGGGATGGTCGTATTCCGCGTGATCAGCGTCGTCATCACGCCGCCGAGCGTTTCGATGCCGAGCGACAGCGGCGTCACGTCGAGCAGCAGCACGTCCTTCACGTCGCCGGCGAGGACGCCGCCCTGGACCGCGGCACCGACCGCGACCACTTCGTCCGGGTTGACGCCTTTGTGCGGTTCCTTCCCGAAGTACTCGCGCACCAGCTGCTGCACCTTCGGGATCCGCGTCGATCCGCCGACGAGGACGACCTCGTCAATCCGCCTGGGGTCTACGCCGGCGTCGGCCAGCGCCTGCCGGACGGGCGCCATCGATCGCTGCAGCAGGTCGTCGACGAGCTGCTCGAACCGGGCTCGCGACAGCTTCATCTGCAGATGCTTGGGTCCGGTCTGGTCCGCCGTGACGAACGGCAGATTGATCTCGGTTTCCATCGCCGTCGACAGCTCGATCTTGGCCTTCTCGGCAGCCTCCTTCAGCCGCTGCAGCGCCATGCGATCCTTCGACAGGTCGATGCCGTCGCTCTTCTTGAACTCGGCCGCCAGCCACTGAATGACGCGATCGTCGAGATCGTCGCCGCCCAGATGGGTGTCGCCGTTGGTGGCTTTCACTTCGACGACGCCTTCCCCGACCTCGAGGACGGAGATGTCAAAGGTGCCGCCGCCGAAGTCGTAGACGGCGATCGTCTCGTCCTTCTTCTTGTCCAGCCCGTAGGCCAGCGCCGCCGCCGTCGGCTCGTTGATGATGCGCAGCACGGTGAGACCGGCGATCTTGCCGGCATCCTTGGTGGCCTGCCGCTGCGCGTCGTTGAAGTACGCCGGCACCGTGATGACGGCGTCGGTCACCGGGCCACCCAGGTAATCCTCGGCCGCCTTCTTCAGCTTCTGCAGCACCATGGCCGAGACTTCCGGCGGCGAGTATTTCTTGCCCCGGGCCTCGACCCACGCGTCGCCGTTGTCGGCGCGAACGACCTGATACGGCACACGGGCGCGCTCGCTCGACACCTCGTCGAACTTCCGGCCCATGAACCGCTTGATCGAGAAAATCGTGTTGTCCGGATTGGTGACCGCCTGCCGCTTCGCCACCTGGCCGACCAGCCGCTCGCCGTCTCTGGTGATCCCCACCACCGACGGGGTCGTCCGGGCGCCTTCCTGGTTGACGATCACGCTGGGCTGGCCGCCTTCCATCACGGCCACGACCGAATTGGTCGTGCCGAGGTCGATTCCGATTACTTTGCCTCGTGTCATGACGCTCAGTATAGCGCACTATGAGTATTTGTCAATCATATTTTCTTCCTATACTGCACTCATATTCTGAAGTCTCGTATCTGTCGCCTCATCTGTCACTTACCGGCCGAGGCTGGCACTGCCGGCGCCTGTATGCGATGATTTCGAGCGATGCGGACGCGGGTTCACACCGTCGCGATCCCGTCGGAGCTGGGTGATCTCGCGGACGAGGTCCGACGAGTCTTCGTCGAGCTCGGACGGGTCTTCGGCCCTGAGTCGCTGGCCGGCGAGTGCGCGCCGGCAATCGACGTGTACGAGACCGACGATGCCGTGGAAGTCGTGGCGGATCTACCCGGCGTGGAGCCCGACGCGGTGCGGATTCTGGCGAAGGGCGACAGCCTGCTGATCGCCGGCGAGAAGGCGGCCCGCCGCGTGCGCGGCGAGGCGACGTTCCATCTCGTCGAGCGCGGATACGGGCGGTTTGCGCGCGTGGTCCGGCTCGGCCACGCCTGCGACACCGCGAACGCGCACGCGCGCTTTCACGACGGCGAACTCCAGATCTCGATCCCGAAGGTGGCCGAGCGCCGCGGACGCGCCATTCCGATCGCCATCAGCCAGGCCCCCGCCGACCGTCGGCCGTCTGCGGTCACTCCTCCACCGCCGGTCAATCGTCATCTGCCGGCACCGGTCAGCCACTAGCCATGCGGCTTCTGTTCATCGGCGATATCGTCGGCAAACCGGGGCGGGAACTGCTCCGCCGCGGGCTGCTGCCGCTCGTTGAGTATCATCGGATCGACTTCGTCGTCGCCAACGCGGAGAACGCGGCCGGCGGCTTTGGCATCACCCGCGACATCGGCGAGCAGTTGCTCGATCTCGGTGTCGACGTGATGACCTCGGGCAACCACATCTGGGACAAGCGCGAGGCGCTCGACTACATCGGCATCGAGCCGCGCCTGCTGCGGCCGGCCAACTACCCCGCCGGGACGCCTGGCAACGGCAGCTTCCTCGGACGAACGCGCGACGGACGATCGGTCGGCGTCGTCAACATCATGGGGCGCGTGTACATGCCCTGCCTCGACGATCCGTTCGCGGGGATCCTCCGCGAGATCGCCCAGCTGCGGGATCGGACGCGGATCATCCTCGTCGACTTCCATGCGGAGGCGACCTCCGAGAAACTCGCGATGGGGTGGCACCTCGACGGCAAAGTAACGGCCGTCCTCGGCACGCACACGCACGTGCAGACCGCCGACGAGCGGATCCTGCCCAAGGGCACCGCCTACCTGACCGATGCCGGCATGACGGGCCCGCACGATTCGATCATCGGCGTCGAAATCGAGCCGGCGCTGGCCCGGTTCGTGTCGGCGCTGCCGCAGAAATTCGAGACCGCGACCGCCAATCCGCGGCTCAACGCGGTCATCATCGAGGCGGATGACCAGAGCGGCCGCGCGACGGAGATCGAACGGCTGAATTACAGCCTCGACGAGTTACACGAGCTCTCCGATGTCGGATCTGTTCGATCGTCCGTTTGAAGACGAGGACGACGCGGTCCTCGACCGCCTGCCACCCGCCGGTGACCGTCAGGCGACACTCCGCCGGGTGTTCAGCGTGTCGGACCTGACGATCGCGATCCGGGATCTGCTCGAGGAGAAGCTCTTCGAGGTCTGGGTGGAGGGGGAGCTCTCGAACTGCAAGATCTGGCACACCGGGCATCTGTACTTCACGCTGAAGGACGACCGGTCGCAGCTGCGCGGCTTCATGTTCAAGTCGGCGCTGCGATACCTGCGGTTCAAGCCAACCGACGGCACGCGGGTGGTCGCGCGCGGGAAGATCACCGTGTACGAACCGAAGGGCGAGTACCAGCTGCTCTGCGAGCATCTCGAGCCGCAGGGCCTCGGAGCCCTGCAGCTGGCCTTCGAGCAGTTGAAGAAACGGCTGCAGCAGGAAGGGCTCTTCGATGCGGCCCGCAAGCGGCCGCTGCCGGCCCTGCCGCGCAAGATCGGCATCGTCACGTCGCTCGATGGCGCGGCGATCCGGGACATCATCAAGGTGCTGCGGCGACGGTACGCGAACGCCCATCTGGTCATTGCGCCGGCGCGGGTGCAGGGCGCCGAGGCGGCACCCGACGTCGCCCGGGCACTGCGACAGATCGGCCGGGTGCCAGGCGTCGACGTGGTGATCGTGGGCCGCGGCGGCGGATCGATGGAAGACTTGTGGGCGTTCAACGAGGAGCTGGTGGCGCGGGCGATCGGCCGCGTGCCGGTGCCGGTGATCTCGGCCGTCGGACACGAGAGCGATGTCACGATCGCCGATTTCGTCGCCGACCTGCGCGCGCCCACGCCATCGGCGGCGGCGGAACTGGTCGTCAGCCGCAAAGACGATTTTGGCGGGCGCATCGAGCGGCTCCAGCAGCGGCTGCGGTCAGGGGCCCGCGCGCAGCTGCAGGCGCTCGGCCGGCGCGTCCATGTGCTGGACGGGCGGCCGGCCTTTGCCGGCTATCGAGGCCGGGTGGCCATGCGGGGCCGGCACGCCTCGGAACTCTCGCACGCGCTGGCGCGCCTGATGGCCAGCCGGCTGGCCACGCTTGGCCGCCGGCTGCAGCAGCTCGAGCGCGAGCTGGCGCTCTTCGACGCGGGACGGCGGCTCGCGACGATCCGCACCCGCCTTGTGTACGCCGACGGTCGTCTGACGGGCGCGATCGAGCGGCGCTGCGACCACGCCCGCGGCGCCGTGCGCGCGATTGCGGCCCGGCTCGACAGCCTGAGCCCGCTCGCGGTGCTCGGACGCGGCTATGCCGTGGCATGGACCGCCGACAAGGCACACGTGCTCCGCGACGCCGCCGAGGTCGCCGCGGGCGACACGGTGCGCGTGACGCTGAGCCGCGGCGAGCTGGCGTGCGAAGTGCGATCGACGGTCGCCGCGCCGCAGGCGAGACCGGAGAGAGGACATGTCTGAGCCGTCCATCAAAGACTTCGAGGCGGCGATTGCCGAACTCGAGACGATTGTGAAGAAACTCGAGGAAGGGGACCTCGCGCTGGAGCAGTCCCTGGCGCTCTACGAACGGGGGGTGCAGCTCTCGCGCTACTGCCACGCCCGGCTCGAAGACGCAGAGCGGCGGATCGAGATCCTCAACGAACGCGGCGAACTCAAGCCGGCGCCCGCCAGCCTGGGCGATGAGCGGTAAGCCTGCCCCGGCGGCCGACTCGCTCGACGCGTTTCTCGAGCGCCAGCGTCCGCGCGTCGACGACGCGCTCGATCGGTATTTGCCGGCCTCCAGCGCCTGTCCGCCGATCATCCGCGACGCGATGCGCTACAGCGTGTTCGCCGGAGGCAAGCGGCTGCGTCCGATGCTGACGCTGGCGGCGGCCGAGGCCGTCAGCGGGTCCGATGCGGGCGCCCAGGCGCAGGCCCTGGAACTCGCGCTGCCGGCCGCCTGCGCCATCGAGCTCATTCACACCTACTCGCTCATTCACGACGATCTGCCGGCGATGGATGATGACACGCTGCGGCGCGGCCGGCCGACGCTGCATGTCGTGTATGGCGACGGCATTGCGATCCTGGCGGGCGACGGCCTGCACGCGGAAGCCTTCACGCTGCTCGCGCGCGAGCCGGTCACCGACGATCCCGCCATCGTCACACGGAAGCTTCGCGTCATCCGCCTGATCGGCGAGGCGGCCGGGCCGGCCGGCATGGTGGGGGGGCAGGCGATCGATCTGCAGGCCGCCGGCCAGGTGCCGGGCCACGAGATGACGCTCGATCTCGAGGGCCTGCGCCGGATGTACGCGAGCAAGACCGGCGCGCTGATTCGCGCGTCGACGCTGAGCGGCGCGATTATGGCCGGCGCCGCGGCCCGGCAGATCGCCGCCCTCGACCAGTACGCGGCGGAGATCGGGCTGGCCTTTCAAATCGTCGACGACATCCTCGACGTCGAGGGCACCGCTGCCGAGCTCGGCAAAACGACCGGCAAAGACGCGGCGGCCGCCAAACCGACCTACCCCTCGCTGGTGGGCCTCGATCGCGCCCGGTCGGTCGCGCGGGACTGCGTCGAGCGCGCCGAGGCCGCCCTGGCCGGCTCGGGCCTGACGGCGAGCCATCTCGGCGCGATCGCCCGGTGGGTCGTCATGCGCAGCCATTGACGAAAGTTCGATTGGACACCTTGATGGTCGATCGGGGCCTGGCGCCCTCGCGCGAACGCGCCCGCGCGCTGATTCTGGCGGGCCAGGTGACCGTCGACGGGCGCGTGGTGTCGAAAGCGGGGGCGCCCGTGCCCGAGAGCGCCGCCGTTGCGCTCGCCGCGCCGGACCACCCGTATGTCGGGCGCGGCGGCATCAAGCTCGCGCATGCGCTCGACGTCTTTCAGATCGATCCGCGGGACCGGCACGCCATCGACATCGGCGCCTCGACGGGCGGCTTCACCGACGTGCTGCTGCGGCGCGGCAGCGCGTCGGTCATCGCGCTCGACGTCGGCTATGGCCAGCTCGACTGGAGGCTGCGCACCGACCCGCGCGTGATCGTGCGCGAGCGGGTCAACGCCCGCGCGTTGACGCCAGACGACGTCCCGCACCACGTGACGCTGGCGACCATTGACGTCTCCTTCATTTCCCTGCTGCTGATCCTCCCGTCGCTGCGACCGTTTCTGGATCCTCCCGGCGACGTCGTCGCGCTCGTGAAACCGCAGTTCGAAGCGGGGCGCGACGAGGTGGGCAAACACGGCCTCGTCACCGATCCCGAGGTCCACCGCGCCGTGCTCGCGCGGGTGACCGGCGCGGCGGAGGCCATGGGCCTGCACCGCCTCGCGATGACGCCGTCGCCGATTGCCGGCGCGACCGGCAATCAGGAATTCTTTCTCCACCTTCGATGACGATCATCGTCCTGGGCGGCGGCGCGATCGGGAGCGTGTATGCCGCCCACCTGGCGCGCGACCACGACGTGACGCTGATCGCGCGCCAGCCCCACGTCGACGCCGTGAACCGTGACGGCCTGCGGATCGACGGGCGCCAACCCTTCGTCGCACGCCTGCGGGCGGCGACGGCGGTCGACACGATTCCACCGGACGCGCTCATCCTGCTGACGACCAAAGTGAACGGGAACCGCGCCGCCGCGATGTCGATCGCCGACCGCGTGCGAGGGGATACCACGATCCTGTGCGTTCAAAACGGGCTGGGTGGCGACGAGATCGTCAAAACGGCGATCGCGGGCCGTGCGGTCGTGCTGCGCGCGGTGACACAATTCGGGGCGATCTTCGCGCGGCCCGGTGTCATCGACCTCAAGGTCGTGGGCTGCACCCTCATCGAAGCGGACCCGCGCAGCGAGGCGATCGCCCGTGCGCTGACCCTCAGCGGGCTCGACGGACGCGTGTCGCGCGACATCACCGTCGACGTGTGGCAGAAGCTGATCGTCAACTGCGTGATCAATCCGATTACCGCGATGATTGGATCGGAGGTCGGCGGCATCGCAGACTCGCGGCTCGATCGGCTCAAGCAGCTCGTGATCGACGAATGTGTGGCGGTCGCGCGCGCCGACGGGGTCGCCGTCGAGGGCGACATCCAGCAGCTGCTGCGCGACGTCTACGGCCCGTCGCGCAACATCGCGTCGATGCGTCAGGACCTCATCAACCGCAAGCCGACCGAAATCGACCACATGAACGGCGCGGTCGTGGCACGCGGGCACGCGCACGGGATCGCCTGTCCGGTCAACGCGGCCCTTGTCGCGATCATCAAAGCGATGGAACAATGACCGCCGTGCACTCGGTCGGCATCGTGGCGAAGTCGCATTTGCGCGAAGCCACGCCGCATCTGGTTGAAATCCAGACGTGGCTCGCCGCCCGGGGCGTCGGCGCGGTGTTCGAAACGGCGACCGCGGCGCTCATGTCGGCCCATCCGCCGGGGACCTCCGTCGACAAGCGCGCGCTCGTCTCCCGGGTGGATCTGATTCTCGTCCTTGGCGGCGACGGCACGCTGCTGTCGATGGCGGACCGCATCGGGGCGGCGGGGTCGAACGTGCCAATCCTGGGCGTCAACTTCGGCAGTCTCGGCTTCCTCACCGAAGTGACGCTCAACGAGCTCTACCCCGCTCTCGATGCGGCGCTCGCCGGCCGCGCGCCGATCGAGGAGCGGATGATGCTGCGCTCGACGACCACGCGCGCGGGGGACGGGCTGCCGGAGTACGTCGCGCTCAATGACGTCGTCATCACGAAGGCGGCGCGCGCGCGGATGATCGAGCTGGCGGTGTCAATCGGCGACGAGTTCGTGACGCGGGTCAAGGCCGACGGGTTGATCGTCGCGACGCCAACCGGGTCGACGGCGTACAACCTGGCCGCCGGCGGTCCGATCGTGCAGCCCACGCTCGATGCGCTCCTCATCACCCCCATCGCACCGCATACGCTGACGAATCGGCCCATCGTCATCCCGTCGGCCGCGCCCGTCCGGGTGCAGCCGCACATCGACCGTCGCGACGAGGTCTATGTGACGTTCGACGGCCAGGCGGGGTTTCAGCTGGAAGCCGGGGACGAAATCTGCATCTGCCGCGCCGATCGGCCGCTCCGGCTGATTCGGCCGTCGACCCGGAGCTATTTCGCCGTCCTGCGGCAGAAGCTGAAGTGGGGCGAGCGCTAGCACGGACCGCTGGACCTTGCTGATCGAGGTATGATACTTTGCTCAACAAGGTAAAGGCAGTCATGGCGTTCGACCGTGAGTTTCTGACCGGCACCGTCGGCGTCCTCATTCTCAGCCTGCTCGCCGAGCGCGACATGTACGGCTATGAAATCCTGCTGGAGGCCGAGCGGCGCAGCGCGCGCGCGTTTCACCTCAAGGAAGGGACGCTCTATCCGGCGCTGCACCCGATGGCGCGGTCGGGGCTCTTGCGGGCGCGCTGGGAAGAAAGCGAGAGTGGCCGCCCGCGGAAGTACTACAGCCTGACCGCGAAGGGGCGGCGGCAGGCCGCATCCAAGCGGCGTCAGTGGGGGGAGATTTCTGCCGCCATGCGCGCGATCCTCGGAGAAGGACATGCCTGACGATCCCGTCGACGCGCTGATCGAGCGCATCGTCAGGGCCGCGCGGATTTCAGACAGCCGCGGGCGCGACGACCTCCGCCGCGAGTTGTGGACGCACTTCGAGGAAGCCGGCCCGTCACCCGACCTGCGGAACGACGCCGTGCGCAGGTTCGGCTCCGAATCCGTCATTGCCGAGTCGTTCCGACAGGTGTACCGCGGCGACTACGCGCTCCGGTACGCCGGCAAACTCGCCGCGTCCCTCGTCGCCTCCGCCGCGGCCGCCCTGCTCATCGAAGCGGCCGTGAACCTCCGCATTGGGCTCGCGGCCGCGGTGTGGCGCTGGTCGCCCGGGTTTTCACACGGGGCCGCGCTGGCGGTTGCCGTCGTCCTGGCCCTCGTGGCCATCGGAGAGGCCGCGCGGCCGCCGGCCGACGCGCGGCGGGCCACCGCCGTCCTGGGCGCCTACGCCGCCGTCGCCGCCGCCGTCTCACTGCTGCTCGCCGACGCGATGGGCGCGTTCGCCATCGCCACGCTGCTGGCGCTGGGCAGCTGCGCCTCGCGGCTCGTCACGACCCGGGCCGCGAAGCTGCTGGTGACGGTTGCCGTTTTCGCGACCGCCCAGTACGCGCTGCACTGGATGCTCCACGTCCACTTCGGACCGGCCCGCGCACTCGCGGCCGGCGGCGTGCTCGCGGCCGTCTGGGCCTCCACCGTCGCCATCGTGTCCGGCGTCGATCGCCTCTTTGGCAGCACCGTCACCCCGATCTAGAGGAGCCGCCATGCTGCAGGACCTCCGTTTCGGCCTCCGGATGCTGCGGCTCAGTCCCGGTTTCTCGGCAATCGCGATCCTGTGCCTCACCGTCGGCATTGGCGCCAGCGCGGCCGTGTTCAGCTGGATCGAGGGCATCCTGCTGCGGCCCTATCCGCTCGTCATCGACCAGGACCGGCTCTTCGCCCTGACGGGGACCAACCGCGGCGCGACCGGCCACGACGACGTGTCGTGGCCCGACTTCAAGGACCTGGAGCGGAACAGCCGCCTCGCCGAGGCGTTCATCGGCGAAAAGATCACCGGCACCACGCTGAGCATCGGGGATCGCGCCGAACGGACCGTGGGAAGCATGGTGTCGGCGAACTACTTCGACGCGATCGGCGTCCATCCCGTCCTCGGCCGCGGTTTCGAACCGGGCGAGGACGTCGGACGCAACGCGCACCCGGTCACCGTCATCAGCTATCAGATGTGGCAGGAGCGGTTCCACGGCGACCCGGCCGTCCTGGGCCGGACGCAGGTCCTGGCGGGGCTGCCCCACACGATTGTCGGCGTGATGCCGCAGGGGTTCTATGGCACCTTCGTCGGCTACGCGTTCCAGTTCTGGGTCCCGGCGTCGATGCAAACGCAGTTCGACGCGGGCACCTACAAGCTGGAAGACCGCGGCGCCCGCTGGATCGAAGGGTTCGTTCGCCTGAAGCGCGGCGTCACAATCGAGCAGGCGCAGGCGGAACTGTCGGCGATCGCGGCGCGGCTGGAGACGACCTATCCCGAAACCAATCGCGGGCGCGGACTCAGACTGTGGCCCCTCTGGCAGACGCCGTTCAACAACGCCGGAAACCTGCTCCCGACGCTGGGGATCGCCCTCGCGGTCGTCCTCTCGGTGCTGCTCATCGCCTGTGCCAACGTCGGCAATCTCCTGCTCGTGCGCGCGCTGGCGCGCCAGCCGGAGATGACGATTCGCGTCTCCATCGGGGCGGGGCGCGGCCGGCTGATCAGGCAGCTGTTGACGGAAGGCACGGTCCTGTCGGTGATGGCCACGGCCGGCGGGCTCGTCCTCGCACGCTGGCTGCGCGACGCACTCGCGCTCCTGACGCCGCCCCGCGGCGGCGTTCTGCTGCAGCTGCCGGGCGCCCTCGACTGGCGCGTGCTCGTCCTGAGCGCCGGCGTTTCGCTTCTGGCGACGCTGCTGTTCGGCCTGGTCCCGGCGATCCTGACGAGCCACGTGGACGTGGCAAGCGCCCTCCGCTCGCAGTCCGGTGGCGTCGTCGGCGCGCGGGGGCGCGCCTGGGTGCGATCGACGCTCGTCCTCGTCCAGATGTCCTTGAGTTTCGTGCTGCTCGTGGGCGCCGGGCTCCTGATTCAGAGTCTGCAGGCGGTTCGCACCGCGAACCCGGGCTTTGCCACGGGCGGTGTGCTCACGACCTCGGTCGATCTGTTTACGGCCGGGTACGACGTGCAGCGCGCGCGGACGTTTCAGAACGAGCTGATCGATCGCCTGCAGGGAATCGGGGGGGTCGAGTCCGCCGCCTTTTCGCGCATGACGCCCTTCTCGTATCGCACCTACTCGTCGGCGCCGATCGCGGTCGACGGGTATGACGCACCGGCTGATCAGCAGCCGACGGCGGAATACAACGAAATCGGCCCCGGCTATCTGGCGACCATCGGCATCCCGCTCGTCGGCGGCCGCGAGTTCACGCGGGCCGACGACGAGACGGCGCCGCCGGTGGCGATCGTGGACCAGACGATGGCGGCGCAGTTCTGGCGAGACGCCGATCCCGTCGGTCGGCGCGTCCAGGTCCGCGGCCAGTGGCTGCGGGTCGTCGGCGTCGCGCGGGACGCGAAGTATCGCAACCTGCTCGAGACGCGGCGCCCCTTCTTCTACGTCCCCCTGCGCCAGAATTTCTCCGCCGCCGCGGGGCTGCAGATTCGGACGTCGCAGGGCGCCGCGGCGCTCGCGCCGGCGCTGGCGCGCCAGATCCATGCGCTCGACGCGAACGTCTCGCCCGGCGAGGTGATCACGATGCGCGAGCAGGTCGACCGCACGACTGCGCCCCAGCGGATCGCCGTCACGATTCTCGGCGTGTTCGCCTCGGTCGCCCTCGCGCTGGCAGCCGTCGGCCTGTACGGCGTCATGGCCGCCACCGTTTCGCAGGGCCGGCGCGAGTTCGCGCTGCGGATGGCGCTCGGCGCCGGCGCCGGTGACCTGCTGCGGCTCGTCATGTCGCGAGGCCTGGCGCTCACGGCGGCGGGCGTCGTGATCGGCGCGGGCGCCGCGCTGCAGCTCACGCGGCTGATGGGGTACCTGCTCTTTCAGGTGAGTCCGCGCGATCCGCTCGCCTTCGGATCGGCGTTCGTGGTGATTGCGACGGCGGCGCTGGCCGCGTGCGGGCTGCCGGCGTGGCGCGCGACGCGCACCGACGCGCTGCTCGCCCTGCGCGGCTGAGACCGATCGCGCCGCCGGCCCTACGGCATGGTCAGGATGGCGGCCATCGTCTCGATCCCGTCCCAGATGTTCTTGATCCTGACGTTTTCGTTCGGCCCGTGCTGATTGTTGTCGAAGTTGACGATCGACAGGCCGACGGTCGGCACCTTCAGCACGTCACTGAAGAGGTAGAAGGGAGCACTCCCGCCAATCGTCGGCAGCCGGACGATTTGTCCCCCGGACCCGTCCGACACCGCCTTGGTGATGGCGCGGGCGATCGGGGCGTCGAGCGAGGTCCGGCCGGCCGGATACCCGCCTTCCCGCACGACGCTGGCAATCAGGGGATGGGCCGCACGGACGCCGGCGTCCGGCTCGCGATCGACGAGGAAATAGCCCTGCTGGCGCACGTGGGCGACGAGCCGATCGAACTGCGCCGCCGGGTCGACGTGCTGCACCAGCCGGAGATCCAGGCGCGCCCTCGCAAAGGAGGGAATGATGGTTCGGCCCTGCCCGCTCACCCCGCCGCCGGCGTCCATCGCGTTGATGTTCAGCGTCGGCTGGTTGTGGCGCAGTTCGAGGCGGTCGGCATTCTCGGGTCGCGAGAAGCCGAAGGTCTTCATCAGCGGCAGGGAGACGTCCGGAATGTCGTCAATCGCCTGCCGCTCCTCGGCGGTCAACGGCGTCACGTCATCGTAGAAGCCGGCGATGGTCACCTGACCGTGGTCGTCCTTCATCGACGCCAGCAGGCGTGCGAGCTGCAGCGCGGGGTTGGGCGCCCAGTTGCCGTAATTCCCGCTGTGCAGATCGTGCGCCGGTCCGTAAACCGTGATCACGGCGGTCACCAGGCCGCGCGCGCCGAAATTGAGCGTCGGCCGATCGCTCGCGTGCCGCGGACCGTCGACCAGCAGCAGCGCGTCCCCGCGAATCTTGTCCGCATGCGCACGCACGGTCGCCTCGAGATGCGGGGAACCGGCCTCCTCCTCGCCTTCCATGATCACGCGCACGTTCGACGTCAGACCGATGTTGCCCGCGTCGAGCGCCTCGATGGCCGAGAGGAAGGCGACGATCGGCGACTTGTCATCGGATGACGATCGGCCGTAGACGCGCCACTCCGGATCAATCCGGTCCTGCCAGGTATTGAGCGTGATCGTGCGCCCCTGCGGCTCGTGGTGGACCACGATGACCGGCGTGAACGGCGGCTCGTAGATCCACTCCGACGCGTTCACCGGCTGGCCGTCGTAGTGGAAGTAGAACGTGAGGGTGCGGCGCACGTTCGGCAGCCGCCGTTCGGCCACGACGAGCGGTGGTCCCTGCGTCGCGATCAGTTCGGGCGCGAAGCGACGGCGCTCGAACATCCGCGTCAGCGCCTCGGCGTTCCGTCTGATGTTGGCCGTATCGGCCGCGACGTTGGGCAGCGCGAGGAAGTCGAACAGCTCGTGGAGGATCGCCTTTTCGTGCTGGACCCGCCACGATCGCACGGTCTGGACGACGTCGGCGGGCGCGGCGGCGGCCGCCGCCAGCACCATCACGGCGAGGAGCGCGCGTTTCATCGAGCGCATTATGCCCCAGGCCTAGTGACTGGAGTGCAGGCGCCTGTCGCGGAAGTAGTCCACTTGATACTTCTGGACGTTGCGGTTGTGTTCTTCGAGCGTGCGCGAGAACACGTGCGTGCCGTCATTGCGGCTGACGAAATACAGGTAGTCGGCATCGGCAGGATGCGCCACGGCCTCGAGGGCGGCGCGGCCGGGCGAGGCGATCGGCCCGGGCGGGAGCCCCGCGTATCGGTACGTGTTGTACGGTGAATCGAGCGACAGATCCTGCTTGCGAATGTTGCCGTCGTAGCGGCCGGCGAGCTCGAGGGCGTAGATCACCGTCGGGTCGCACTGCAGCGGCATCCCGATCCGGAGGCGGTTCTGATAGACCGCGGCGACCACCGGCCGCTCGCTCGCGGCGCCGGTCTCCTTCTCGACAATCGACGCCAGCGTGACGAGCTCGTGCACGCTGAGCGAACGCGCCTCGGCCGCCTGCCGCAGGTCCGGCGTGAAGGTCCGCACGAACTGCGCCACCATCAGGCGGACGAGCTTTGGCGCATCGGTCTTCCGCGGGAGCGCATAGGTATCCGGAAACAGATAGCCCTCGAGCGTGCGCGCGCCGGGATCGAGGCTGCCAATGACGGACCGATCGCTCGCCGCCCGCACGAACGAGTCCGCCGGGCCGAATCCGTAGGCCTCGAACAGCTGGGCGACGTCGAAGAGGGTGAACCCTTCCGGCACCGTCAGGCGGATCACGTAGACGTCGCCGCGCGCGAGCTTGTCGATGACCTCGGCCGGCGTCACCGCGCGATCGAACCGGTACTCGCCGGCCTTCAACCGGCGGCCGGCACCGCTCATCCACAGGGCGAGGCGGAACGTCACGTGATCGCGGACGATGCCAGCCTGCACCAGCCGGTCTCCGATCGTGCGGCTGCCGGCGCCGGCCGGGATCTCGACGAACTGTTCCGCCCCCGTGAAGCCACGATAGGGCCGGTGTGTGCGCGCGAGCAGGCCCCACGCCGCCGCCATGCCAGCGACGACGACCACCCCGAGCGCGAGCGCGGCAAGTTTCCTCAACAGTGATCCAGGTAGTCCTGTAGAAAGATCGCCGCCGCAACGGCGTCGATCTTCTTTTTCCGCTGCTTCCAGTCGCGCTCACGCCTCGCGAGGCGGCTCTCAGCCTCGACGCTCGTGAGGCGTTCGTCTTGCGTGACGATCGGCACGGGCGTCCGGCCGCGCAGCGCATCGATGAAGGCGCGGACGCGCGCCGTCGCATCGGTGGGCGTGCCGTCGAGGCGCCGCGGGAGTCCGACGACGACCGTCATCACGCCCTCCTCCTCCGATGCCAGGCGGTCGATCCGCGCCGCGACGCGGTCGACGGCGTCGCGATCGCTGGCGACCGCGATCGTCTCGAGGGGCCGCGCCAGCGTGCGCGTCGGATCGCTGATTGCGAGGCCGATGCGCCGCGCGCCGACGTCCACGCCGAGGACCCGCATATCGAATGTTATAATTTCACACACTTCTTGACACGCGTTCTGGTCGCGCTTTTCGGAATCTCGACCGCGCTCGGGTGCGGCAGCGGGCGGCCGCCGGAGAAATTCCGCCAGAAGCTCGTGGTCCTTGGCTTCGACGGCATGGATCCGCGCCTCGTGCAGCGGTGGATGAACGAAGGCAAGCTGCCGAA
>JBPYEE010000816.1:0-3229 GCA_051985095.1 Vicinamibacterales bacterium
CCTGTGCACCGGTCGGATACTTCGGATGCGACGACCTGCTCGCCGGTCGAGTCATAGGGAATTGGCGAGTGCTCGAATTCGGCCGGCCGTACCCTGAGGTCGTCGACGCGCTGCGCCGTCTTTCGGCTCGCGTTGGAGTTGAGATCGTCGGTTTCAGCGACATGTCGGTGCACGATGTCGCGAGCGATGCGGGCGTTCCCCTCTTGCAAGCACACCTGGCCAAACTTCGCGACTACGAAGAACCATACAGGCTGCTGACCGATGATGTGGGTCGCCGTACGCGTCTCAGCCGGGCGCTGCAATCGGCCAGTCTCGGATGCGTCAGTGACGGACGATACGACTACGCCGGCTCACCCGTCGACATCGGCGTCGGTATGCAGTGGCTGATTACCCTCTACCGTCGTGTGCACGGGATGGTCGTCACCGTTGGAATCGGCGATAAATTGCACCATCTGCCGCTGTTGCGGCGCGTCGACATTCCCATCATCGTGTGGCGGAATGATTCCGTTACGTCCCGCCTGCTCTCCGCCGCTCCACGCGCGACGTTGTTCGACGGCACCGAGCCGCAGCAGCTGGCCAGCATCATCACAGAGTTCCTCGACGATCCGGCGACGCTCGGTGAGGCCAGTTGATGCGGGGCCTTGCGTCGTCCGTGGCGCGTTGCCGGCCACGCCGCCGCGTCGGTCTGGTCGCCGCCGCGATCCTCATCGTCACCGTGCAACCACACGTCGAGCCGGTGCGGTGGTGGCGGTCGGCACGGATCGCTTCGGCGCTGCAACTCACACCCGACGAACAGCGCGCAATCGACGGACTCTACGAACGAGGGCTGCCTGAACGGTGTCGCGCGAGTGCCGAGGTCACCAGCATTACGAACCTCATCGTCGCGGCGCTGCACTCGGGGCAGTACGACGATCGCCTATTGCGTTTGACCGAACGACTGTTCAGGGCGCGAATGGAAGAAGCCGTACTGCGCCGCAGGATGTTGGCGCAAGCGCACTCGGCCCTGAAACCGGAGCACCGCGTCCGATCAAGTCTTTTTCTCTTGAGAATACAGCTTCGAACCGATGGTTGATCTGTGCGAGCTTCGCTACCCTGCAGGCCAGGGATCGTCGCAGGTCTGCTGACGGGCTACCCTGTTGGCCGCGGCGGCTGATTGTGGTCAAGCCGTTACCGCGCCGCATTCGTTGCAGCGACTACGACCTGGCGGCGGTCCCAACCAGTCATGCACGTGCGCCCTTTCGCTCTGGCCATCTGCGTTTGCACCTCCAGCTCGCACCCCGCGGCGCAGACCACGGTGCAGCAACGGCCCCCGTTGCGTGCGTTGAGCGCCTCAGTCGAGAGCCTGGTCAACCGCGTCGCGCCGTGTGTCGTTCAGGTGCGGGTGACTCGATACGTAACCATCGACCGCGAGAACAGAACCAATGCCGGCGTCGTGATCGGCCGTGAGCATGCCATTGGTTCGGGTGCCATCGTCTCAAGCGACGGATACATCGTCACCAACGCGCACGTCGTGACCGGCGCGCAGCGAATGCAAGTCGTGCTGCATTCGGCGTCATTGGAGAATCAGTTGGGGCAATTCCTTGCCGGAGACAGCGATCGGGGGCTCGACGCTCGAATCGTCGGATCCGCCCAGGACTTTGACCTCGCACTCCTGAAGGTCGAGGTGAAGGGCCTACGTGCGATGCCTCTGGCCGATTACCGCACAATCCGTCAAGGCGAGCTGGTGTTTGCGTTCGGAAGTCCGGAAATGTTGCACAACTCGGTCACCATGGGGGTGGTGAGTTCGATTGCCAGACAGCCCGATCCCGACAACCCCGCCATCTACATTCAAACTGACGCGCCCATCAACCCCGGCAACAGCGGCGGCCCGCTCGTCAACGTCGACGGCGAACTGGTAGGCCTGAACACATTCATCTTGTCTGCCTCCGGCGGCAGCCAGGGACTGGGCTTTGCGATTCCGAGCGCAGTCGTCGCGGCTGCGTACTCCGACCTTCGCTCGTACGGTCACCTTCGGCGAGGAATTCTGGGCATCGACGTACAGGCGAATTCCCCCGAGCTCGCCGAGGGGCTTCACCTCGCGAAAACGACCGGAGTGCTCGTGTCCGACATCATGCCCGGCGGCGTCGCGGAGGGCGCCGGCCTCCAACCGGGCGACATCCTGCTGGCCATCAACGGCGTCCCCATCTCGACGGTGCCCGTTCTCGGCCTCGAGATGTTGGCGCACAAGCCAGGGGACACCGTGACGCTCGAGCTGCTGCGGGACGCAGGCACCATCGCGGTGTCTGTCGCGATTGGAGAAGAACCCGACACGCCGGGTCGGCTGGCAACTCTCGCGAATCCCGCGGCCAACACCGTTTCACAGCTGGGGATCGTCGGCATCGACATCACGCATCAAACCGCGGGGCTGCTGCCGGATGTGCGTCTGGCCTCCGGCGTCTTCGTTGCCGCGCGCAGCGAACTGTCCGCACTCGCAGACAATCCCTTGACGGCCGGCGACATCGTGCATGCGGTCAATACGTTCGCCGTCCGGAGCCTCGACGGGCTGAGGGTCATTCTGGACGGCTTCAAGCGGGATGCGACGGTCGTCTTGCAGATCGAACGCGGGGGCCGGTTCCGTTACATCACGATGCGGCTCGAGTGACTGGTCCGCAGAGTACCCTGCCGGATTCTCGCCGTGGACCGACCTCCTGGTACAGATCCTCAAGGGTGGTGAACAGCAAAGCCGCCCACCACCTCCGGAGCACCGTCTTCCGTTCGAGGAGGCCTATGGCGAAGGTTGACCGCGCGGTTCTGACGAAACGCGCCCGCGAGATCCTCGCGGCAGTCGCGTAGTGTCCCAGGTCAGGATCGATAGCATTTCGGCCATTTTTTGTGCATCCGTGATATAACCTCACGCTCGTGATCGACGTGTCGGTCCTTCGGTTGTTGCTCCTCGCCATCATCGGCTGGCTCGATCACCAGGAACGGGAGGCGCTCGCCTATCTCATCGAAGAGAATCGCGTCCTCCGGCGGCAGGTCGGTCGGCGGCGGCTGCGGTTCACTGACGACGACCGGCGGCGACTCGCCGCTCGAGCTCACAGGCTCGGTCGGCAGGCCTTGCACGACGTCGCGACGATCGTCACGCCCGATACGCTGCTGCGGTGGCACCGACAGTTGGTGGCGCGCAAGTGGACGTATACAAAGACGCGAACCAGCCGCGGGGTTCTCACTGAGATCCGACACCTCGTGG
>JBPYEE010000817.1:0-7388 GCA_051985095.1 Vicinamibacterales bacterium
CGACGCGCAGGAATACGTCGCGACCGTCATCGGTGCCGCGGATGTCCCCGAGACGGTGCGCTTTCAGTCCGCCGAGGCGTTTCGAACGTGGCTCCTCGCGTTGGAGCGGACTCTCAAGGCCAACCAATGGAATTCCGACGGTGCGCCCCACGTGTTACCGGACGGCTGGCCCTACCAGACCCCACCCGAATGATGACGGGGCCCCTCTGTTCAGGTCGCGCTATCATGTCAAGTTCTGAGGTCAGCGACGAGAACCCCTGCTCGGCCGATTGAACCTCACCGAGCCAGCCGCTGACCAGTTGGGTGGGGCGACCGATCTGCTCCACCAGGCGGACGTGGATCGGCACCTCAGACGACTGCATCCCGTGCCTTGTGACAGCCGCCATGTCCGGTATCCGATGTGTCGACGTGAACGAGAGCACCGGAGCGATGGTCAGACATACTGAATGAGAATTGGGATCGTCTGCTACGCGTCGATCGGCGGCAGCGGCGTGGTCGCCACCGGGTTGGCGCAGGCGCTTGCGCCGCGCGGGCACGACGTCTGGCTGATCAGCAGAGAGGAACCGTTCCGGTGGCGCGCGGGTGTGCCGCGCCTCTCACTTGAGCGGGTCGAAGCGCCGGCCTATCCGTTGTTCCCGCATGCGGAGTACCTGCTGGCGTTGGCCAACTCGATCGTGCGGCTCTCACGCCAACATCGCCTTGACATCGTCCACGCCCACTACGCAGTGCCGCACGCGACGGCGGCGTTCCTCGCAGACGCGATTCTGCGCGCCGAGGCGGGCGGCCGTGCGCCGCGAACGGTGACGACGCTTCACGGCACCGACATCACGCTGGTCGGCAGCGACCCCTCCTATGCCGGCGTCGTGGCGTTCTCGATCGAGCGATCGGACGCGATCACTGCGGTATCGCGGAGTCTTGCGGCTGACACGGTCTCGAAGATTCACATCAAGAGTCCGATTCGCGTCATCCCGAATTTCCTCGACTGCGACGTGTACCAGCGACGGCCGGAGCCGGCGTTCTCCGCGCGGTTGCGGCGGGGATGCGATTACGTGATCGTTCACGCGTCGAACTTCAGACCGGTCAAGCGCGTCGCCGCGGTCCTCGATGTGTTCGAGCGCGTGCGGGCGCATGTGCGGGCGAGGCTGGTGTTGATCGGCGATGGCCCCGACAGACCTGCGCTCGAACATCGTGTCGCCCGGTCGAATCTGACCGACGCTGTCGAATTCGCGGGCGAGCAACGCGATCTCGTGCCGTGGCTGTCGGCGGCTGACCTGTTCCTACTGCCGTCCGCGCAGGAGAGTTTCGGGCTCGCGGCCCTGGAAGCGATGGCGTGCGAAGTCGTCGTCGTTGCGTCGCGTGTCGGCGGCGTGCCGGAAGTGATTGACGACGGTCTTACCGGATTTCTCTACGATCCCGACGATGTGGACGGCATGGCCGGCTGCGGCATCAGAGTGCTCCTGGACGCACCGCTGCGGCAGCGCGTCGGGCACGCGGCACGCGTGCAGGTCACCGAACGGTTCTGCGTCGACCGAATCGTGCCGCAGTACGAGCAGTGCTATCGCGAGGTCATCGCTGAAGGGCAGTGACCCGCACGTCGCGCCGCTTCGACGCGAATTGGCACCTTTAAGAGCAAGGTACTTCGTGGTTTATTGCGTTCATGCTGGCAGCCGGTGGCGGAAGTCGGCTGTCGTCGGAGGTCCCCGCAACGGGCCAGAGTACCGTCAACTCAGAATTGCCTCGAAATACGAGAACGGTTTCTGATATTCGGACAGGTCCGCCGGCGTGTCATCTTCAATCCAAGAATCCCGCGAACGTCACCGCCGCTGAGATTCTCGAGCGATTCCTGTCGTTACAGGCTGTCGAGACGAGTTCGAGACCAGTCCGTCGTTTACCGCGATCCGACGTCGGGACGACCCGTTTCGACAAACGCCTTTAGCCGACCCAGCTGCCCGCGAAGCACTCTGTCGACGACTGTTGGCAAGTCGCGAAAACCGCCGGTGCGGAAGCCGCCGACCGTGTAAATCAGTTCGACCGTCGTTCCGCCGTCGGCTTGCAACAAGTTCCACGTCATCGTCCCGGCGAGCGCCGCTTCCTGCATCGGTCCGATGGCGCCAGTCAGCCGAAGCAGCTTGCCCGGTGATGCGTAAACGACGCTCATGTGCTGAACGCCGCCTCCGTCTGGCAACCGCTCGCAAAAGCAGCCACCCGGCTTCGCGTCGACCGAGAGGTTGCGCGCATCGTGCGAGAAGGTGTGTGCCGGATCCCACCAGCCGCCGACCTTATCGGTAAGGGCGGCGTACACCTTCGCCGACGGAGCGTTGATCGCGGCGGTGTTCCGTACGGAAAAGCCGGTAGTGGTGCTTTCAATCACGTCGCCACGCACTGGTGCGGCGAGCATCGCGCAAAGGATTGGAACGATCACAAGATTCGATCGCATGATTCGGTTCCTCACAGATGGAGACGTATCCGGGGCACCACCTCGCGTTCCCCCGACGCAAACGCGACCGCAGCATACTACGACAGTGAGTATGTCGACGGGCGGACGCAAGCGCGATTGGCAGCCGGCGATGTGCGGCGTCGGACGCGGCGCCTCATAGCCGTCGAAACGCATCGCGCGGTGGTTACGTGGGTGGCAGACTGGCGTGGATCTGCGCTGATCGGCGGCCTGGCGACCCTGACACTCAACCGGATCATCTTCGTCGGCACGGATGGCGAGGCTCCCGCCGAGCGCTGGGACGCGGTCACCGCATTCGCGATGTGGAAATCGGTCCCGACGGTGCATTGTGGATGCTCGAGGACACCAATCCTGGCGGGCTGTTCCGCGTACCAGGGGGTACCTCGCGTCCGGCGGCCAACGGCGGTGACCCCAGCTGGACCAGTGTTGGAAGAGCGACGATCCTTCGACGCGACGAACGCGGCGCTTGGCCCGGCGCTCCCGACCAGGATTGCCGTGAACGATCACTATCGAGCCGAACGCGTCGCGCCGAGGCCGCCGCACCCCTAGCAGGCCTCCGAATGGCGACCTCGGTTTATCAGGAACAAGTCAGGGACCCGAAGCTCATTCATTTGACATCGGCACGTGCCCGCGGCAGTATAGAAAGCCAGCTACATATAGCTACCTATGTCTAAACACCCGAATGACCGACTCCAAGGGACCCTCGATTTGCTCATCCTCAAGACGGTGGCGCGTGGTGGCTCGATGCACGGCTACGCGATCGCGCAGAGGGTTCACTATGTGACGGATGACTTGCTGCGAATCGAAGAGGGCTCGTTGTATCCGGCGCTCCAACGCATGACGGCCGACAAATGGCTCCGCGCCGCATGGGGCACGACCGATACGGGACGGAAGGCGCGCTTCTATACGATCACGCCGGCGGGCCGCCGACAGCTCGCCGAAGAAGAGCAGCGGTGGAGCCTGCTCACGGAAGCGGTGAAACGCGCGCTGCGATTCGCGTAGAGACGCACATGCCAACGCCGCTTCGCCGCCTGTGGAATCTGCTTCGCCAGCGCCGGATCGATGAGGAATTGCGGCAGGAGATCGAAACGCATCTTGCCTTGATCGAGGACTCCGAGCGCGCGCAGGGCTCCAGCGCGGAGCATGCCCGGCGCGACGCCTACGCGCGTTTTGGCAATCCCATGTCGTACCGCGAGCGAGCCGTCGATGCCGTCGTCGCAACGTCGGTCCAAGGACTGGCCAAGGAGACCGTGTTCGCGGCGCGCCGCCTGTTGCGCAGCCCGGCGTTCACGGTGGCTTCGGTGGTGACGATCGCCCTCGCGATTGGATCCAACGCGGCCATTTTTGCCGTCGTGGAACGGGTCGTTATCAACCCGCTGCCGTTCCCCGACTCGGACCGCATCGTCCAGTTGGATCACGGATCGCAGCGGCTCAATGTCCCGCGCGGATTCGGGCTGACGCCCGGGCTGTACTACCAATACACCGAGCGTGCGCGAACCCTGGAGAGCGTCGCGATCTATCAAACCGACGGCGCGACGCTAACCGGCGACGGCGAGCCGGCGCGAATTCGCATCGCCCGCGTTACGCCGTCACTCCGTGCCGTGACGCGGGTCCCACCGGCAGTCGGTCGCTGGTTCAGCGATGACGATGGCGTACCCGGTGCTGCACGGGTGGGCGTGGTGTCGAACGGATTGTGGATGCGGCGCTACAACCGCGACCCGGCGATTCTGGGCCGGTCGGTGATGCTGGGTGGGTTGCCGACGCGAATCGTCGGCGTCATGCCGCCGTCGTTCACATTTCCCGACCCACGCGTCGATGTCTGGGTACCGGTCCAGCTGGCGCGCGCGATGGGCTTCGGATTGTGGAGTTATCAGGGGATTGGGCGATTGCGCGACGGCGCGGCGATCGCGGACGCGCGTAACGAGCTGGCGAGCCTCATTCCGGATGTTCCGCGGGCGTTTCCCGGCGATCTTGGAGCGTTGGGCAACGTGCAAACCAATCTCATCGTGAGTGTTCAGACGCTGAAAGAAGCGATCGTAGGCGGCGTAGAGACGGGGCTCTGGGCGCTGCTGGCCGCTGTCGGCGTCGTGCTGCTGATCGCGTGCGCCAATGTGACCAACTTGTTCCTGGTGCGGTCGGAGGTCCGACAGCGAGAAGTGGCGATTCGCCGTGCGCTCGGAGCAGGCCGTCTCGGCGTCGCGCGCTTCTTTCTTGCCGAAAGCCTCCTGCTCTCACTGAGTGGCGGCGCGCTCGGCCTGATGATCGCGTGGAGTGCCGTGCGGCTGCTCGTCCGGTTTGGACCGGCGATCCTGCCACGGCTTGACGAGATTCGTGTAGACCCCGCCACGGGCGTCTACGCTCTCATGCTCAGCACGGCGGCGGCACTGACGTTCAGCTTGACTGCCGTGTGGCACAGTCGTGGGATGACCCTGGCGCTCCACGAGTCGGGACGCGCGAACACGGCGACCCGCGGTCGAAACCGCGCTCGCCAGCTGTTGATGGGGACGCAGGTGGCCCTCGCGCTGGTGCTCCTCATCGCCTCCGCCCTCATCGCTCGCAGCTTTCAGAATATTCGCGCAGTGGATCCCGGGTTCGAGCCTCGGTCGGCGCTCACGTTCAGCGTCGGCTTGTCCGATCGCGACTATCCGAATCGCGAACAAGCGATCGAGGTGCACCGGGCGATCCTCGACCATGTGCGTACGCTGCCCGGCGTGACCTCTGCGTCAGCATCGACGTGCCTGCCGCTGGCGGGTGGGTGTTTCGGCAACTCGGTGCTCGTGCGCGGCCGCCTCCTCCCACCAGGCGCGATGCCACCGATCGCTCTGTTCCGCGCCGTGGCTGATGGCTACTTCGACGCCATGGGCATGCGCCTGCTTCGGGGTCGAAGCATCGGGCGTGACGACATCGACCGGCACGCGCCGGTTGTCGTTGTTGACCAGGTGTTCGCAGATCAGTTCTTTCCGAATCAGGACCCGATCGGCCAGTACGTCGCTTCCAATCGCCCTCCGCGCCGTCCGGGCGAGGAACCCGTGCTGGCCTGGCGGGAAATCGTCGGCGTCGTCGCGAGTACGCCTAACTTCACACTCGTCGATTCTCACCCGCTGGCGCTGTTGTACATGCCGATGTCGACCGCCGCGCCGCAGACCGGCAAGCCCGACCTCATCGGACCCGAGACTGGCGTCTTGAGTTACGTCGTCCGGACGTCGGTGGCACCGGCGGGCGTCCTGCCGGCGATCCGCCAAGTCGTCGCCGCGGTGGACCGATCGATCGCGCTCGCCCAGGTACAAACACTCCAGGAAATTCTCGACCGCTCGTCTGCGCAGATGGCATTCACGATGGTGTTGTTGGCGATCGCGGCCGGAGTGGCTCTTTTGCTGGGTCTCGTTGGCATCTACGGCGTGATGTCCTATCTCGTTGCGCAGCGCACCGGCGAAATCGGGGTTCGCCTCGCCCTGGGCGCCGAACCGAGTTCGGTCACGCGCATGATCGTAAATCAGGGCGGACATGTCGCGCTCATTGGCGTCGCGGCTGGACTCGTTGGGGCGTTTGCCGGCAGCCGGCTCATTGAGTCCTTGCTCTACCGCGTGACCGCCCGGGACCCCGCGGTGTTTGCGGCGGCGAGCGTTGCGCTCTTCACCGTCGCCTTGACCGCGTGCTGGCTGCCCGCCCGCCGTGCAGCCCGGCTGAACCCGCTTGATGCGCTGCGGTTATAGATATCGGTGCGGCCGCAGATCAGTCGGTTCATCGGTTCATGGCCTCTGAACTCTGAACGCCGAGCCTGTTCCCGGATGGAATATGACCGACGCCACAAACCTCTTCGAGGCGGCGTGGCAGGGTCGTGAAGACGCCGAGCCAGACCCGACTTGAAGGGGTCGCGTCAGCTTGCCAATTCAACTCGCGAAACTGACCTGGGTGAGGCCCGAAAGGCCTTCGGCTCACGTTGTACACAGCCTGGGTCATTCGCGCTCTGTCGGGACGCGCCGGGATCCGTTGTTGCTCGCGCGTACCGTTCGCCATCTCGGCGACCCGTACCAACACGCCGGAAGATTCGGTTGACGCCGGTCGGCGTCACTCCGAGGTCATATCGCGCCGCCCCTCTCGATTTCGCGAGCCCGGAACATACACGCGGGGCCGGGCCATGAGCCCAGCGGCGGTTTTGAAAGAAGCAGAAGGTGACCTCGATACGGCAAAAGCCCTTTGGTCCGACGCAGGGGCGCCTCTATGAGGTCGCGAGCGTTGGGTTCGCGGTCGAAGTGAGAGCGACAAGCGACTATCTCGGCCCGGATAATACTCTTGCTTCCAGCGATCATCAGCCCTTACACGCCCTCGACCGCGTCGCTAGAATCGGGCGTAACGTGACACTGATGGAGGCGCTGATGTCTCACCTTGAGCTCGTCGCGCTGATCGTGCGTGACTACGACCCTGCGATCGACTTCTTCGTCAACGTTCTAGGGTTTGAGATAGTCGAGGACGTTCCCTCACTCACAAACGACGGTCGTCCCAAGCGCTGGGTCGTCGTTCGGCCCAGCGGCGCGACAACCGGAATTCTGCTCGCTCGCGCAGACGGCGACACACAGGCGGAAATGGTTGGCCGGCAATTTGGAGGCCGAGTGGGTCTCTTTCTTCGAGTCGAGGACTTTGACGGGGTCTATCGTCGGATGGTCGACATGGGCGTGGTAGTCGTTCGCCCGCCGCGTGTGGAATCCTACGGCAAAATCGCCGTTTTTCTCGATCTGGAGGGAAATCGGTGGGATCTTCTGGGTCACCAATAATACCGATCGGTCTGGCTTGGCGGCGCTGACGGACTGACGGCGCGCGTGGGCAGTCACTCTGTAGCCGATTCACAATTGAGGTCGCGAATGATTGGTTCTCTCGCGCGTTGCAGATCGCGTGCTCTACCGGCGACCCGGTGCCGACGCTCTTCCCTCAGCGG
>JBPYEE010000818.1:0-2812 GCA_051985095.1 Vicinamibacterales bacterium
ATCGCCCTCGTCGCGACCTGCATTCTTGGTCCATCAACGAGACCCTCATTAATCGCGTCGCGAAGCGCGACGTCGGCATACCCGGACCCTTCGCTTTCGACATCTCTGACCGTCGTGAACCCCGCGTGCAACGTTTGCCGAGCGCTTGCGGCGCCTTCCAAAGCTCGATCCGCTTGCGACTTCGTGAGTAGGTGTTCACCATAGGACTCACCAGGCCGAAGCCTCATCATCAGGTGAGTGTGGCAATCAATTAACCCCGGCATCAACGTGGCCGTTCCAAGGTCGATAATTCTTGTGCCAGCGGGAATAGGTAAACGGCTGCCGACTGCAGAAATACGCTCTCCTTCGATCAGAATGACGGCATTCCCGCCCGTCGAACCCGTCTTGACATCCAGCCATCGTGCCGCCCGCAGCGCGATGCGGTCGTTCGTCACTCCATTGCCTTGCGCTGGGATGCGCCTCTCGACAACGAAACTGGCGACTAATGCGATGGCTGCGCTCAGCAGAAGGTTTCGCACCATATAACGTTCATCCATTTCGTGTGGCGACTGTTTCCAATCCGCAGTGGCATATTACGCGATTACCAGACCGGTCTCACTGGCTGCCGCTCGCACGGATCCTTCAGGGCCCAAAGGAGATCGGCAGGATTTTGAGGATCACAGAGCCTGCGAACAGTGCGCTGGGCGGGTGCCGAACACGAGCGCGTCTTAGGGCGTGGACGGACGATGTCAGCCGCAACGAGAAAGCGGTCAGTGAGCGGATGAAGGAGTTCTGGGCGGCGAGGCGAGTGGGTCGCAAGAAGTAGCCGAGCTGCGTGCACGGACATTCTGCTCTTTTCCGCGCGAATTGTCGTCCTGGCGTGTGCGGATCGCTCACAGCGTAGCCGTCCCATTCATCTGGGCAATGTTGAGCGGCGTTGGCCCGAGAGCCGATGATTAGTCGCATGATCTTGGGCCGTCCTCAGAAACGCTACGACCACCGAGTACGCGAGCTCGTTCAACGCACCGGAGACCTGACCACCGCCACTGATCTCGGCGTTCCTCGGTCGACGGCGCGGGGGGGGCACCGCGCCGAGCGTGACAGTCAGTCTGGACGTGGCGAACCTGACCGAGCTGGAACTCCCGCAAGAGATCCCAAAAACCTCCGACAACGCGTCCGGAAGCTCGCGGCACTGCTCCGGCTCGCTCTCGTCCGGCTGCGCGTCTCCGGCTTCACCTTGGCAAGCGAGCGACTGCCCGAGGGTCGGGACAAGCTGAGAATCCTGCATGCCATCGATCAGGCCCGCGCTTGCATTTCCGGTACGGGCCCTCCTGCGACTGCTCCGGCTGTCGCCGAGTCGGTTCCATGCCTGGCAACGGCCGCACACCCTGTCTGTCCTTGACGACCAGTCATCCTGTCCGCGCACCTCGCCGCATCGACTGACGCCATCGGAGATCCGGGTAGCCCACGACATGGTGACCTCGCCCGACTACCGTCACGTTCCCACCGGGACACTCGCCGTCCTGGCGCAGCGACTCGGCAAGGTCTGAGCCTCGCCTTCGACCTGGTATCACCTCGTGCAACAGTTCGGCTGGCGGCGCCCCCGGCTCCGGTTGCACCCGGCGAAACCGAAGGTGGGTCTTCGGACGACACGACCCGACGAGATGTGGCAGATCGACACCACCGTCATTCGCCTGCTCGACGGAACGCGCGCGTACGTGCACCCGGTGGTCGACAACTTCTCTCGACGGAATTTGGCGTGGCGGGTCGCGGAGACGTTTGCGCCGGAGAATAGCGTGGCCGTGCTGCTCGAAGCCAGTCGGGGCGCGACGCCCTCCGAAACGGCGCCAGTCCTATTGGCGGACGCGGGCGTCGAGAACGTGAATGCCCAAGTCAACGACTGATCACCACGGGACTGCCACGTCGCGTCTTGGCCTTCACGGAACTGAAGTTCTCGAACTCCATAATCGAAGCGTGGTGGCGATCCTTGAAACACCAATGGCTGTTCCTCCACCCACTGGACGGCGTTACCACCGTCCGTCGACGGGTCGCGTTCTACCTCGACGAACACAATCGCGTGCTTCCGCATTCGGCTTCGCGGACAGACGCCTGACGAGATGTATTTCGGCACACGGGACACGGTGTTCGCAGACCTATCGATCCGCGCGGCCGCCGCGCGCCGGGCACGCGTGAAAGCGAACCGATCGGCGCGTGCGAGACGTGACCCGTCAGTCGACGCGGCCGCGTGACCGTGGCGTGCTGACCACTATTTCGACCAACACCGGGCCTTCGGCCCCGTGCGTCTGGAGAAGAAGCGGGGAAGACCGGAGACCGTCGTCGCACGAGTGCGTGCGCAGAACCGTATCCGAGATCAGGGTCCGTTGCCCGATAACAGCCGCTTGCAACCCGAATGACGGAACCTCGCCCTGGAAAGTGCAAATGTCCGTGGAGTCATCACCGTGAAATCTGGTGGTGGCTGGATCCCTCATAACCCCAGGTCTCGCGTGGTACGATCAATTTCGGTGCGCAGATAGGAAGCGCAGAAAGGCGAGTCTCACATGAAACAGAGCGTCATGTTGACGATCACGTTCCTCCTTTCCATCCTTTTCATGACGTTTCACCTGACCGACGATATCGTCTTCGAGATGGCGTCGCCCGGTTCGCGAATCTGTTTGCGGTGCTCGTTTTCGTCATCTGGCTGTACGGAACGCTGGTGCTCGCCGAACGGCGAGCGGGATACATCATCATTCTCCTCGGGTCGCTCCTTGGCCTGGTCGTCCTGTCATCCACATGAAGGGAGCCAGCGGCGTTGTCGGCGGCGAGATCGGCAAGT
>JBPYEE010000819.1:0-3020 GCA_051985095.1 Vicinamibacterales bacterium
TCCCGCCTGACCGCTCGCGGTGGGGTCGATTCGAGGAGCTGCAGGATCGCAACAACGAAGTGCTGCACACGATCCTCGAGGCGGCTGCCGCCGGCCACGACGCGCAGACCCAGAAGATCGGTGATTACTACGCGTCGTGCATGGACGAATCGACGATCGACGCGAGGGGCATCGCCCCGCTCCAGCCGCTCTTGACCAGGATCGACGCGCTCAAGACGGCCAACGACCTGGCGCCGCTCGTTGCCGAGCTGCACACGATCCAGGTGGGTGTCTTCTTCGAGTTCGGATCGGAGGCCGACTTCAAGGACGCGTCGCTGCAGATGGCGATCGTCGGCCAGGGGGGGATGGGCCTCCCCGAGCGTGATTACTACCTGCGCGACGACCCGAAGTCGGTCGAGCTGCGCCGGCAATACGTCGCCCACGTCGGCAAGATGCTCGAGCTCCTCGGCGCGCCCGCGGCGGGCGCGGCGGCGGCGGCGCAGAAGGTGATGGCGATCGAAACGGCGCTTGCCAAGGGCGCCCTCGACGTGACGTCGCGCCGCGACCCGACCAAGGTGTACCACAAGCTCACGCCGCAGGAACTGCAGGCGCTCACGCCGCAATTCCGGTGGCCGGCCTATTTCAGCGGGATCGGGGCACCCCCGATCTACGCGCTGAACGTGACCGAGCCCGACTTCTTCAAGGCGTTGGGACAGGTCTGGGCCACCACACCGATCGACGATCTGAAAACCTATCTGCGGTGGCACCTCGTGCACACCTCGGTCCCCGTGCTGCCGGCCGCCTTCATCAACGAGAACTTCGAGTTTTACGGCAAGGCGCTGACCGGCGCGAAGGAACTGCGGCCCCGCTGGAAGCGGTGCGTGCAATACACCGACGGCGATCTCGGCGAGGCGCTCGGCCAGGCGTTCGTCAAGGAGACGTTCGGACCCGACGCGAAGGCCGACACGCTGAAGATGGTGCACGAGATCGAGAGCGCGCTCGAACAGGACATCAACGCGCTGTCGTGGATGACGCCCGCCACGAAGCGAGAAGCGCTCGTCAAGCTGAAAGCGGTCGCCGACAAGATCGGGTACCCGGACAAATGGCGCGACTACAGCGCGCTGAAGATCGTGCGCGGCGACGCGCTGGGCAATTCGCAGCGTGCAAATGCGTTCGAGTTCCACCGGGAACTCGCCAAGATCGGCAAACCGACCGACAAGAGCGAATGGGGGATGACGCCGCCCACCGTCAACGCGTACTACAACCCGCTGGAGAACAACATCAACTTTCCGGCGGGCATCCTGCAACCGCCGTTCTATAGCGCCAAAAACGATCCGGCGGTCAACTCCGGCGGCGCCGGATCGGTCATCGGCCACGAACTGACGCACGGATTCGACGATCAGGGTCGTCAGTTCGACGCGCGCGGCAACCTGAAGGAGTGGTGGACGCCGCAGGACGCGAGCGCTTTCACCGAGCGCACCCAGTGCTTCGTCGATCAGTACGGCAGTTACACGGCCGTCGACGATTTGAAGCTCAACGGCAAGCTGACCCTCGGCGAGAACGTGGCCGATAACGGCGGCCTGCGGCTGGCGCTGATGGCGTATCTGGCGCGCACGGCGACGGCGCGAACCACCGAGGACGGCTTCACGCCGGAGCAGCGCTTCTTCCTGGGCTTTGGCCAGGTCTGGTGCGAGAACCGGCGTCCCGAGATCTCGCGCATGCTGGCACAAACCGACCCGCACTCACCAGGGCGCGATCGGGTCAACGGTGTGGTCTCGAACATGCCGGAGTTTCAGAAGGCGTTTTCGTGCCGCGCCGACGCACCGATGGTCCGCCAGACTCAGTGCCGAGTCTGGTAGCTGTGCACGCCGGGATCGTCGCCTGCGAGCGCTGCCCGCGGCTGCGCGCGTTCTGCGCCCGGATCGCGCGCGAGAAGCGCAGCGCGTACCGGCATGACGTCTACTGGGGCAGGCCGGTGCCGGGGTTCGGCGATCCCGATGCACGCCTGCTCCTCGTCGGGCTCGCGCCGGCGGCCCACGGCGCCAACCGGACGGGCCGCGTCTTCACGGGTGATGGCATCGGCGGCTCCGGCGACTTCCTCATGGCCGCGCTCCACCGCGCGGGCTTCGCCAACATGCCGACATCGCGGCACGCGGATGACGGGCTGGCCCTCCGGGACGCCTTTATCGCCGCCGCGGTGCGATGCGCGCCGCCGGCCAACAAACCGACGCGCGACGAGATCGTCAACTGCCGGCCGCACCTCGAGGCCGAGATCGCGGCACTCCCCCGCATCCGCGTCATGGTCGCGCTCGGGCGAATCGCATTCGACGCCTGCCTGCGTGTGCTCAACGCGCGGGGCGTCCCGACGCGCCCGAAACCGGCGTTCGGGCATGGTGTCGCGCACGAGCTGGCCAACGGCCAGACGCTGATCGGTTGCTACCATCCGAGCCGGCAGAACACCAACACCGGGAAGCTGACCGCGCGCATGATGGACGATGTCGTGCAGGCGGCGCGGCGCCGTCTGGCCGCGCGGGATCTCACGCGGCCGAATCGCCGAGGATCCGCCTGAGCTGCGCGGCGCCGATATTGCCGCCGCTCATTACGCACACGATTTTTTTTGCCGACAGCCGATCGCGAAGCTTCTTCGCGGCGGCGAGCGGGGCGGCGCCGGCGCCCTCGGCGAGGTTGTGCGTCGTCCGCAACGCCAGACGCACGCCATCGGCGAGCTCCGCTTCCGACACCGTCACGACGTCGTCGAGCTCGCGTCTGAGGATCTCGAAGGTGAGGTCGAAGGTGACGCGCGTGGCCATGCCCTCGGCAAATGTGTCGGCGGACTCGCCGACGACGCGGCTGCCGGTCTGCCACGACCGGGCAAACGCATCGGCGCGCTCGGCCTGGACGCCGATGACCGTGGCCTTGCTGCCGACGCCGGTGCGGACAATCGAGCAGCCACAGGCGCCGCTGCCGCCGCCGATCGCGACGAGAATGACGTCGACATCAGGCGCCTCTTCGAATATCTCCAGCGCATACGTGCCGACGCC
>JBPYEE010000820.1:0-19756 GCA_051985095.1 Vicinamibacterales bacterium
GGCGTCGCTCGGTGAACTCGGCTACAACGTCCTCAACTTCTGCATCCAGGATTCCCCCCGGCGTGCACACAGCATCGCCGCGCAGGGCGGGATCAATGCGGCCAAGAACTATCAGAACGACGGCGACAGCGTGTACCGCCTGTTCTACGACACGGTGAAGGGCGGCGACTACCGCTCGCGCGAAGCGAATGTGTACCGGCTCGCTCAGGTGAGCGTCCACATCATCGACCAGTGCGTGGCGCAGGGGGTGCCGTTCGCGCGGGAATACGGTGGACTGCTCGACAATCGATCGTTTGGCGGCGCGCAGGTGTCGCGGACCTTCTACGCGCGCGGCCAGACGGGCCAGCAGTTGCTGCTCGGCGCCTATCAATCGCTGATGCGGCAGGTGCACGACCAGACGGTGCGCCTCTTTGCGCGTCGCGAAATGCTCGATCTGGTCCTGATCGACGGCAAGGCGCGGGGGATCGTCTGCCGGAACCTGGTCACCGGCGAACTCGAGAAGTACGCCGCTGATGCCGTGATCCTCGCGACCGGCGGCTACGGCACAGCGTATTACCTCTCGACCAATGCGGTGAACTCCAACGTCACTGCCGCGTGGCGGGCGGCCAAGCGCGGGGCGCTGTTCGCGAACCCGTGCTTTACGCAAATCCATCCAACGTGCATTCCGGTCAGCGGCGAGCATCAGTCGAAGCTGACGCTGATGAGCGAAAGCCTGCGCAACGACGGCCGGGTGTGGGTGCCGAAGACGAAGGGCGATACCCGTCGTCCCGAACAAATCCCTGAGCAGGAGCGCGACTATTACCTGGAACGCAAGTACCCGAGCTTCGGCAACCTGGTGCCGCGCGATGTCGCGTCACGCAGTGCGAAGCAGATGACCGATGAGGGGCGAGGCGTCGGCGAAACCGGCCTCGCGGTGTATCTCGACTTTCGCGACGCGATTGAGCGGCTCGGGATCGACGTCATCCGGGAGAAGTACGGCAATCTGTTCCACATGTACAAAGAGATCACCGACGAAGATGCGTACCGCGTGCCGATGCGCATCTACCCGGCGATCCATTACACGATGGGTGGACTCTGGGTTGATTACAACCTGATGAGCAACATCTCCGGTCTCCACGTGCTTGGCGAGGCGAACTTCTCCGATCACGGCGCCAACCGCCTCGGGGCCAGCGCTCTGATGCAGGGCCTGGCCGACGGGTATTTCATCATCCCGTACACCATTGGCGATTACCTGGCGAGCACCAGGCTGCCAAAGGTGACGACCGATCACGATGCGTTCAGGGCGTCGGCCGACGACGTCCAGCGGCGAATCAACCAGTTGCTGTCGGTCAAAGGGAATCGCTCGATTCGGGAGATCCACCGGGAACTCGGCCGGATCCTGTGGGACCACGTCGGGATGTCGCGGACCGAGGAGAGCCTCAGGGCGGCGCTCGCGCAGATTCCGCGGCTTCGCGACGAGTTCTGGCACAGCGTCTCGGTGCCTGGCTCCAACGACAATCTGAATCAAAGTCTCGAGTACGCCGGCCGCGTCGCCGACTACCTGGAGTTCGCCGAACTCCTGACCCGCGATGCGCTCCATCGCCGCGAATCCTGCGGCGGTCACTTCCGCGAAGAGAGCCAGACGCCGGATCACGAAGCGCTGCGAGACGACGCGAACTATTCGTATGTGGCAGCCTGGGAATTCACCGGCGTCGGCCGGGAACCCATGCTGCACAAGGAGCCGCTCGTGTTCGAGGAAATGCATCCGACGCAGAGGAGCTACGAGTAGTTGACATTCAACCTGAGAATCTGGCGGCAGGCGGGTCCCACGGCGGCGGGACGTCTGGTCAACTACCCGGCTGAGTCGGTGTCCCCGGACATGTCGTTTCTCGAAATGCTGGACGTGATCAACGAGCGGCTCGTGAAGAATGGCGAAGACGCGATCGCGTTTGACTCCGACTGCCGGGAAGGGATCTGCGGCATGTGCAGTCTGGTCATCAACGGCGTGCCGCACGGCCCCGATCGCGGCACCACCGTCTGCCAGCTGTACATGCGCCGGTTCAAGGACGGCGACACAATCACGATCGAACCATGGCGCGCCCGCGCATTTCCGATCGTCAAGGACCTGATCGTCGATCGCAGCGCGTTTGACCGTGTCATTTCGGCCGGTGGATACATCTCGATCAACGTCGGCGGGGCGCCCGACGGAAACGTGATTCCCATCCCGAAAGACGTCGCGGAGGCCGCCATGGACGCCGCAGCGTGCATCGGATGCGGCGCCTGCGTCGCCGCGTGCAAGAACGCCTCGGCGCACCTGTTCATGAGCGCGAAGATCTCGCAGCTGGCGCAACTGCCGCAGGGCCAGGTCGAGCGCCATCGGCGGGTCGTCGCGATGATCAATCAGGCGGACGCGGAAGGGTTCGGCAGCTGTTCAAACGAAGGCGAGTGCGAGGCCGTGTGCCCCAAGGAGATTCCGATTTCGAACATCGCGCGGATGACCCGCGAATACATGCGCGCGCTGTGGGTCGGGGGGAAGGCCTGACCTCGGGCCCGCCTCACACCCAACCGACCGTCGCGTAGAGCACGAAGTCCGCGGCGATCTCCAGGCGATTGCCGGCCGCGGCATTGGCGGCACGAAGCCGCTCGACACCCGCGGCAAACGCGTCATCCGACAGGACCGACAACTGCGACGTGAAGGCGCGATCGACCACGCCGGTCTGCAGCGCCTCGGATGCCGACTGCGCGCGTTCGATGTGGTCGGCCTCGAATGACTCCGCCCAGGTGAACCCGGCCCTCGCCAGCTCACCACGCAGGATTCGCGCCGGCGCAAACCGGGCGCGATCGATCGGGCGCGTCTCGGGAAAGTAGTCATAGACCCACCACGTGTCGCATTCGGCGAACGGGTCTTTGCCAATGGTCATCAGGGCGCCGCCGGGCCGCAGGATGCGGCGCGCTTCGCGGAAGAACTGCTGACGGTCCGCAAAGTGATGCAGCGCATTGACGCAGACGACCCGGTCGACGCTCCGGTCGGGAAGCGGCAGCTGCTCGGCGACAGCCCGCACGAGCGCACCGCCTTCGCCCAGATTCCGGCGCGCACGCCGCAGCATCGGCATCGACGGGTCGAGCCCCACCAGGCGGCGGCATCGCCGGGCCATTTCGCCCAGCCAGTGGCCCGTCCCACAGCCCACTTCGAGGACGTCGAGCGGCGCGGGCCCGAGAAACCCGGCGAGGGCGTCGCGCGTGCCGGAGTACTCGTACAACGAGTAACGGCGGTCGAACCGATCCGCGACCTGATCGTCGTAAGTGATGCCGCCGCTCACGCTCACAGCGGTTTGGCCCGATTCTCGAGAATCTCTCGTGCGGCCTGTGCATCTTCGGCGCGCACGATCACCTGAAATCCGGCTCGCGCCCAGCCGAGGTGCGGTCGCATCGAGCCGGCATCGTCCGCCTGGATGATCGAGTGGATGTCGGCCGCCTGCAACGCGCTGACCGCCAAATCGGCTCCGATCCGGTCGGTGAATGTCGCGACGACCACGAGCTCGTCCTTGCTTGTCATGTCACACCTTGATCACGTCGACGAGTTCCTTTACGGCAGCCGCCGACTTCTTGAACGCCGCCTGTTCGTCCGGTGTGAGCGTGATCTCGATGATCCGCTCGAGACCGCGCGATCCGAGCTTGCACGGCACGCCGACATAGAGGTCGCGGACGCCGTACTCGCCCTGGAGAAACACCGAGCAGGGCACGATCTTCTTCTTGTCGAGCAGAATCGCTTCGACCATCTCGACGACCGAGGCGCCGGGCGCGTACCAGGCGCTCGTCCCGACCAGCTGGGTGATCTCCGCTCCGCCCCCAGCCGTGCGCGCGACGATCCGGTCGATCGTGGACTTGTCCATCAGGTCGGTGATCGGAATGCCGGCCACCGTCGAATAACGAGGCAGCGGCACCATGGTGTCGCCGTGACCGCCGAGGACAAACGCGTGGACGTTCTCGACCGACACCGCCAATTCCTTGGCGATGAACGCACGCATGCGGGCGGAATCGAGGACGCCGGCCATCCCGATGACGCGCTCGCGGGGAAACTTCGACAGCTTGTAGACCGCCTGGGCCATGGCGTCGAGCGGGTTCGACACCACGATGATGATGCAGTTTGGCGAGTGCCGCACGACGTTCTCGGTGACCTGCTGCATGATCTTGTAATTCACATTCAGCAGGTCGTCACGGCTCATGCCCGGCTTGCGCGGCATCCCGGACGTGATGACCACGATGTCGGAACCGGCGCTCTCGGCGTAGTCACCGGTGCCGAGCACCCGCGAATCCGATCCCCAGATGGGACACGCCTCGAGCATGTCGAGCGCCACGCCGGCGGCCTTCTGATCCGCGATGTCGATCACGACGACGTCGGCGAGCGCCTTGTCGGCGACGCCGCGCGCCACCGTGGCGCCCACGTTGCCGGCGCCCCCAACCACTGTCACTTTGCGATTCATTCCTGCTCCCTTCCCCGCGACTACAGGTGTCGAATGATGGCATCGGCGAATTCCGAGGTCTTGAGTTCCGTTGCCCCGTCCATCAACCGCGCAAAGTCGTACGTCACCGTTTTCGCGCCGATCGCCCCATCCATGCCTTTCACGATCCGGTCGGCCACCTCCGTCCAGCCGAGATGGCGGAACATCATCTCGCCTGACAGGATCACCGAGCCGGGGTTCACCTTGTCCTGGTTCGCATACTTCGGTGCGGTGCCGTGCGTCGCTTCGAACACCGCGTGGCCGCTGACATAGTTGATGTTGCCGCCCGGTGCGATCCCGATGCCTCCGACCTGCGCCGCGAGCGCATCGGACAGATAATCGCCGTTGAGATTCGGCGTCGCGATGACGTCGAATTCATCCGGCCGCGTCAGCACCTGCTGCAACGTAATGTCGGCAATGGCGTCTTTGATGACGATGCCGGCGCCGGGCCTTCCCTCGGGAATCCGGCACCACGGGCCGCCGTCGAGTTCGACCGCGCCATAAAACTGTTTGGCGATCTGAAAGCCCCAGTCGCGGAACGCCCCCTCGGTGAACTTCATGATGTTGCCTTTGTGCACCAGGGTCACGCTCTTGCGACCGTACCGGACGGCGTAGCCGATTGCGCTGTGCACCAGGCGCTCGGTCCCCAGGTAACTGAGTGGCTTGAGACCAACGCCGACCTGCACGGTCACTTCCCGCTTCGGCGCGCCGATTCCCTCGAGCGATCGCTGCCACTCCTGCGCCTTCTGCGGCGACCCGAACCGGATCTTGTTGAACTCCTTGGGAAACTCCCTGGCGAAGAAGTCCAGGACCTTCTGTGCTTCCGGCGATCCTGCCGGATATTCGATGCCGGCATAAATGTCTTCCGTATTCTCCCGGAAGATCACCATGTCGACTTTTTCGGGATGCCGCACCGGCGACGGCACGCCCCGATACCAGCGAACCGGTCGTAAACAGACGTAGAGGTCGAGGAGCTGGCGCAGCGCGACGTTGAGCGATCGGATCCCGCCGCCGACCGGCGTCGTCAGCGGCCCTTTGATGCCGACCAGGTACGTCCGAAAGGCTTCGACGGTTTCCTCCGGCAGCCACGTGTTGGACTGCGTGAAGCTCTTCTCGCCGGCGTACACTTCCCGCCACGCCACCTTCCGCGTGCCGCCGTACGCTTTGGCGACCGCTTCGTCGAACACGCGGACGCTCGCGCGCCAGATGTCGGGCCCTGTACCGTCGCCTTCAATGAACGGAATGATGGGATCGTCGGGAACCGCGAGCTGACCGTTTTTCAGCGTGATTGGGGTAGCCATACTTTTAGGTCACGTCACCTGTGACTGGTGGAAGATTTCCGCGAGTGTTGTGGAAAAGTCTGTGGAAAACGCTGCCGAGTTACGCGGTCGTCACGCGGAGTTTCGAAGGATTTAGCGGTTTGCACCATCGCAGGGCGTATCAACGGGCCGCGTGCAGCGCAGCACCCAAAACCTCGGGATTATACTGTAGCCATGGTTCATGCACGCGTTCGGCATGCGCTTCTGACGACGGCGTTTTGCGGTGGTCTGACGCTTGCGCTCGCGGCGTACGGCGCGCCACAGCAGGAGCCACAGCACGAAGCCGGCGCTCACCACCATCCCGAAGCGGCCACGGTCAAGAATCCGGTTCCCTCGACGACCGAGTCGATCGCCGCGGGCAAGACGATCTACGACAAGAACTGCGCGAGCTGCCACGGCGACACGGGCAGAGGCGACGGCCGCATGGGCGAAGAGCTCAACCCGAAGCCGGCGAACCTGACCGACGCCGAGTGGAAGCACGGCTCGACCGACGGCGAGATCTTCAAGGTGATCCATGACGGCGTCTCCCAGACGGGCATGAAGCCCTTCGGCCGCAAGCTGACCCAGCACGAGATCTGGGACGTGATCAACTACATCCGCTCGATCGGCCCCGCCGTCAAGTCGCGTTGAAGATCGTCATCGCAGACGACCTGCCCGCCTCCGCCGTGGATCTGCTCCGCGGCGAGGCCGCGTGGACGATTGACGCGCGCGCCGGCCGTTCACCCGATGCGCTCGCCGCCGATCTCGCCGACGCCGATGCGTTGCTGGTCCGCAGCGCCACGAGAGTCGACCAGAAGCTGCTGGCCGCTGCGCCGCAGCTCCGTATCGTCGGCCGCGCGGGCACCGGCGTCGACAACATCGACGTCGCCTCCGCCAGCTCCCGTGGCATCCTCGTCGTCAACGCGCCCGGGGCGAACAGCATCAGCGTGGCCGAGCATGCGTGCGCCCTGATGCTGGGACTGGCGCGGTCGGTCCCGGCCGCGGATCGCGCCATGAAGAACGCGCGCTGGGAGAAGAAGCAGTTTCTGGGAACGGAGCTGCGCGGCAAAACGCTCGGCATTGCGGGCCTCGGGCGCATCGGTCAGGAAGTCGCGCAGCGGGCCCGGGCGTTCGGGATGCGGATCGTCGCCCACGACCCGTTCATCTCGAAGGAAATCGCCAGCGCCGCCGGCGTCGAGCTGCTGTCGCTCGATGAGATGTGCGCAACGGCCGACTATCTGACGCTGCACCTCCCCGCCACGCCGGAGACGAAACATCTGTTCAACGACGCGCGGTTCGCCCGCTGCAAGCCCGGGCTCCGCCTCGTGAACACCGCCCGCGGCGAGCTGGTTGACGAGGCCGCCCTGCGCCGCGCCATCGACCGGGGCATCGTCGCCGCCGCCGCGCTCGATGTATTCGAGCGCGAGCCGCCGAATGACTGGTCGCTCGCCCAACTCCCGCAGGTCATCGCGACACCCCACATCGCGGCCGCGACCGAAGAAGCGCAGGAACTGGTCGGTCTTGAAACCGCCGCCACCGTCCGCGATTTTCTGCGCGACGGCCTCGTTCGCAATGCCGTCAACTTCCCGGCGATCCATCCCGACGAACTGCAGCGGCTGCAGGGGTGGATCCGTCTCGCCGATCACCTGGGCGGCCTCGTCTCCCAGATGGGCGCGGCGCGGATCAACGCCCTGGGCGTTCGGTACTACGGCGCGCTCGTCGAGAGCGGCGGCGTCGGCGTCCTGGCGGCGAGTGCGGCGGCGGGCATCCTGCGCCCGATTCTGTCCGGCGGCGTGTCGATCGTCAATGGCCGCGAGGCGGCACAGGCGCGCGGGATCGACGTGATCGAATCCCGCAGCTCGCGCGCGCGGCACTACACCAGTCTCCTGTCGATCAAGCTGCACACCGATGCCGGCGAACGGTGGGTCGAAGGAACCGTGTTCGAGCCGAGCAGCCTCCGGCTGGTCTCCGTCCAGGGCGTCGAGGTCGACGCGCCGCTGGGCGGCACGATGCTCATCATCGCCAACGACGATCAGCCGGGCGTGATCGGCGAAGTCGGCACGATCCTGGGTCGCCACGGGGTCAACATCGCCAATTTCGGACTCGGACGCCATGGCGGCGGGGCCATCGGGGTCGTCAACGTCGACGAGGACGCCGGCCGCCCCGTCGCGCTCGACGCCGCGGCCACCGAGATCCGCCAGGTCCCGGCAATCCGCGATGCGTGGGTGATTCGGCTGTCGGCGTGACGGATCTCGGCCGCCCGGTCAGACGCACACTCTGAGCGCACCGGGATGGATGCGCGCCTCGAGCCGCGTCCCGCCCTGCACCGGCTCGCCGTCCACGTGAAACAATATCGGCTCGGTGCATTCGACGACCACGTGACGCGCGAGGCGCCGTGACCAGGCGGGCACCCGATGGATCGAACGGGTGATCAGCCACGGGACCCGGCAGATCGTCCGCACGCGGGACTGTTCTTCCACCGCGACCACATCGAGCAGGCCGTCATCCACCCGGGCGCCGCGCGCGATCAGGATCCCGTTGCCGAATTCGGTTCCGTTGGCGACGACGACGAGCAGCGCCCGTATGTGCCGCGTCTCGCCGTCGACGGTGATGGTGTATTCGGTGGGGCGGTAGCCGACCAGCGCGCGAGCGGTCAACGCGACATACCCTCGCGCGCCGCGGCGGGTATTCGCGGGATGGTTGAAGCGGGCCGCGATCGCGGCGTCGACACCGATGCCCGCGAGATTCACGAAGAACCGCGACGCAATCTCGCCGACATCGATCAGACGCGGCTCGGCGGCGAGCGCGCTCGCAATCGCGCGCGCCGCGTCGCGGCGGACGCCGAGCGCGGTGGCGAGGCCGTTGCCCGACCCGGCTGGAATGATGCCCATCGGGACGTCCCCGAAGACGAGCGCCGAGGCCACCTCGTTGATCGTTCCATCGCCGCCCCATGCGAGCACGAGGCGCAGGCCGCGTCCAACCGCGGCTTGCGCGAGAGCTTTTGCGTGTCCCGGGCGCTCGGTCAGGAAGACTTCCGGCCGGTCGCCGTGGCGTTCGACCGCATCGATGGCGACTTGCGCGCGCGCCCGCGCGGCGCCGGGACGGGCGCCGCCGGACACCGGATTGATGATGATGGCGACAGACAGGGCGCGTGTCCCCCGGCCGGCTCAGGACGGGCGCGCCTGGTGGATCCGCCGACTCACACGGCTACTTGAGCGCAAGTCGGCGCGTGGATCCGGTGGTCGCGTCGGTGAGCTCGACGACAGTCGATCCGATTTTGGTGACGCGATAGCGCGATCCCACCGCCTCGCCTTCCTTGACCAGGAACAGCTGTCCCTCGCCGGCGATGATCGCCGTGCGGACGGGGCCGCTGCCGTCGTCGTCTTCGTCTTCGGCGATGCCATCGAGCTTCAATACCGGCTCCGCCGGCACGAGCGGCAACGCGGCCGCTTCGGTCACCGCCGCCTTCGGCGCTTCGCTGACCGGCGCGCGCGGCGCGGCCGCGGAGTGATACGCGAAGAGATTGCGGCCGGGCTGACGCGGCGTCACTTCGGGCCGAAGCCGTTCGTGCAGCTTCGCGATTTCCACCGCGAGGTCGGCGCCTTTTGCATCGACGGCCGGCCGCGCGACGATCGCGAGCGGCGGCAGCTCACGATTCGACGTGGCTGCGCCGGCGAACCACGCGATCAATGCGGCGCCGCCGGCAACGAGCATCACCGTCCGCTTGGCGTTCATCGAGATCTCCTGCGATCGTAACATGCGCTGGAGTGGGGTGTGCTATTATTCGTCGTGCACCCTGCATCGACGCGCTCTGCGGTCGATTCCAGCCTCCTTCTGAACGTCGTCGCCGTCATCCCCGCTCGATACGCTTCGACTCGACTGCCCGGCAAGGCGCTCGCCGACCTCGACGGCCGTCCGATGATCGAACATGTGTATCGGCGCGCGATGGCCTCGCCCGTGCTCTCGCAAGTCATCGTGGCGACCGACGATCTGCGGATCGCGACGCGGGTGAGCGAGTTCGGCGGCCGCGTGCGGCTGACGAAAGCGACGCACGAGACGGGCACGGATCGCCTCGCCGAGGTCGCCGCCACCCTCGAGTGCGACATCGTCGTCAACATCCAGGGTGACGAACCGCTCGTGGATCCCGCTGCGATCGGCGAACTCGTTGCGCCGTTTGCCGACCGCTCGGTCCAGATGACCACGCTCTACCGGCGCATTCACAACAACGCCGAACTGACCAATCCCAACATCACGAAGGTCGTGCTCGACCGCGGCGGGTACGCGCTGTACTTCTCGCGCGCGCCGATCCCGTACCTGCGGGACCCGCGCGGCGGCTGGCCGCCGCTCTACAGACATATCGGCCTGTATGCGTATCGGCGCAGCACGCTGCTGGTGTTGGGTGCGCTCGAGCCGACGCCGCTCGAGCGCGCCGAATCGCTGGAACAGCTGCGCGCGCTCGAACACGGCATCAGGATCAAAGCGGTCGAAACGCGCTACGAATCGTTCGAAGTGAACACCCCGGAGGATCTGGAGCAGGTTCGCCGGCTCCTGGCCGTGCCGACGTCGACATCATCCTGAGAGGCCCATGGACGGACGAACCACAAAATACATCTTTGTCACCGGCGGCGTCGTGTCTTCGTTGGGCAAGGGGCTCGCCGCGGCCTCGATCGGCGCGCTGCTCGAGGGCCACGGCTACACGGTGACGCTGCAGAAGTTCGATCCGTATATCAACGTGGATCCGGGGACGATGAGCCCGTACCAGCACGGCGAGGTCTACGTGACCGACGACGGCGCCGAGACCGACCTGGATTTGGGGCATTACGAACGGTTCACGAACACGGTCACGACGAAGAACTCGAACTGGACGACGGGCAAGATCTACCAGAGCGTCATCCTGAAGGAACGGCGCGGCGATTACCTGGGACGGACGGTCCAGGTCATTCCTCATATCACCAACGAGATCAAGGATGCGATCCGCGCGATGTCGCGGGACGCCGACATCGTGCTGGTCGAGATTGGCGGCACGGTTGGCGACATCGAAAGCCTGCCGTTCCTCGAAGCGATTCGGCAGATCCGGCAGGACGTCGGGCGCGACCACTCGCTCTACATCCATTTGACGCTCGTGCCGTTCATCGGCACCGCCGGCGAGCTGAAAACGAAACCGACGCAGCACAGCGTCCGCGATTTGCGATCGATCGGCATCCAGCCCGACATCCTCCTGTGCCGCACCGATCGCTTCCTGGATCCGGACATCAAGCGGAAGATCGCCTTGTTCTGCGACGTCGACGAAGAGGCGGTCATCACCGCGAAAGACGTCGCGACGATTTACGAAGTTCCGCTGGTGCTCGCTGCTGAAGGGCTCGACCGCATCGTGCTGAAACATCTCCACCTGCCGCCGACCGAACGGCGCATGCAGGCGTGGGAGGATCTCGTCAATCGCATCAAGAACCCGCTGGACGAGCTGACGGTTCACGTCGTCGGCAAATACGTCGGCTACGAAGACTCGTACAAGAGCCTCAACGAAGCGCTGTATCACGGCGGCTTCCCGCATCGCCTCAAGGTCACCATCAAATGGATCGAGGCTGAAGCGCTCGAGGAGCCGGGCGGCGAGCACCTCCTCGACGGCGCCGACGGCATTCTCGTGCCGGGGGGGTTCGGCAACCGGGGCACGCGCGGCATGATGACAGCAGCGCAGGTCGCGCGCGAACGGCAGATTCCCTATTTCGGCATCTGCTACGGGTTCCAGTGGGCGACGGTCGAATACGCGCGCAACGTCGCGGGGCTGGACGACGCGGATTCGACCGAGGTGAATCCGGATACGAGCACGAAAGTCATCTACAAGCTGCGCGATCTGCTCGGGGTCGACGAACTCGGCGGCACGATGCGCCTCGGGGCTTACGCGTGCGATCTGGCGCTCGGCTCGCTCGCCCAGCGGATCTACGGCGCGACGACCATCCACGAGCGGCATCGGCATCGCTACGAATTCAACTGCCTCTACGAACGCACCCTGATCGAGCACGGCCTCCGCATTTCCGGGCGCTCGCCCGACGGCAAGTTCGTGGAGATCGCGGAGCTGCCGGGCCACCCGTGGTATCTGGCGGTGCAGTTTCATCCGGAGTTCAAGTCGAAGCCGACACGCCCGCATCCCTTGTTTGCGGCGTTCGTCGCCGCCGCCTACCAGCACAAAACGGCGCACGCGGCGCAGCCCGTCGCCCGAAGCGCTCAATCGGTGGCTTGATACAATGGCGCCGTGAACCCGGTTCAACTGGGCGATCTGTCGATCGGCCGCGGGAGCCCGCTGGCGCTGATCGCCGGTCCGTGCGTCATCGAGAGCGACCAGCACGCCACCGATCTCGCCGCCCGCCTCGTGGAGATTGCGCGGGCGGCATGCGTGCCCTTCATCTTCAAGGCATCATTCGACAAAGCGAACCGCACATCCGGCGCGTCGTTTCGGGGCCCCGGGCCGGAGGCGGGGCTCCGCGTGCTCGCCTCCATCAAATCGCGCTTCGGCGTGCCGATCCTCACCGACATTCACGAACCGCAGCAGGCGCGGGCAGCCGCCGAGGTCGCCGACGTCCTGCAGATCCCGGCTTTTCTCTCACGTCAGACCGATCTGATTGTCGCCGCGGCCCGCACGGGGCGCGTCGTGAACATCAAGAAGGGTCAGTTCCTCGCGCCCGGCGATATGCAGCACGCGGTCGCAAAGGCGATCGACGCCGGCAACCCGCGCGTCCTGGTGACCGAGCGCGGCACCAGTTTCGGGTATCACGATCTCGTCGTCGACATGCGGGCGTTCCCGATCATGCGCGCCCTCGGCGTGCCGGTCATCTTCGATGTCACGCACAGCCTGCAGCTGCCCGGCGGCGGAAACGGCGTCTCGGCCGGTCTGGCCCAGTACATCGAGCCGCTGGCCTCGGCGGGCGTCGCGGCCGGCGTCGACGGCGTCTTTTTGGAAGTCCATGACGAGCCGTCGCGCGCGCGCAGCGATGCGCAGAACGCGCTGCGACTCGACCAGCTCGCGCCGCTGCTCGACCGTTTGTCGGCCATCGATGCGATTGCGAAGGGCCCGGCGCCGGCCGGCCGCCACGCCGATCCGGTGAACGCGCGTGGCTGATCTCGATCTCGCGCGAAAGGTGCTCGAGACCGAGGCCGCGGCGATCCTCGCGCTCGTCACGCGTCTCGATGCGCGGTTTTCGTGCGCGGTCGACCTGCTTCGCCACTGCCGCGGTCGCGTGATCCTGACCGGAATGGGCAAATCCGGCATCATCTGCCGCAAGATCTCGGCAACGCTGACCAGCACCGGAACCCCGTCGTTGTTTCTGCATCCGGCCGAAGCCATCCACGGCGATCTCGGCGCCATCCAGCGCGACGACGTGGTGGTCGCGCTCTCCTACAGCGGAGAAACGGATGAACTGCTGCGACTGCTCGAGGCGATCCGCCGGATCGGCGCGAAGCTGATTGCAATCACCGGCGGACCGAAGTCGTCGCTCGCCCAGGCGGCCGACGTCGCGCTCGATTGCAGCGTCGCCGAGGAAGCGTGCCCGATGAACCTCGTCCCAACGGCCAGCACCACCGCGGCGCTGGCGATTGGCGACGCCCTCGCCATGACGCTCCTCGTCGAAAAGGGGTTTCGCCAGGACGACTTCGCGAGCCTGCATCCCGGCGGCAAGATCGGGAAGCGGCTGATGCGAGTTGAGGCCCTCATGCACGCCGGCGCTGAGTGCCCGGTCGTCCACACGACGACCCGCATGCGCGATGTGATCTACGAGATGTCGAGCAAGAAGCTGGGCATGACCTGCGTCGTCGACGGCGACGACACGCTGGTCGGGATCATCACCGACGGCGACCTGCGGCGGCATATGGAGCGAGCAGCAGACCTCCTGTCGCTCGCAGCGGGCGACGTCATGACCGTCAAGCCGATCAGCGTCCCGGGCCGGATGCTCGCCGTTGAAGCCCTGAACATCATGGAGCAGCGCAAAATCACGTCGCTCGTCGTCTCGGCCGGCGATTCACCAATCCGGATTGCGGGCGTGCTGCACCTGCACGATCTGTGGCACACGGAGTTGTTCTGAATGTCTGACGGGAGCGCCTCGGGGCGGTCGGCGTCCGCGGTCAGCGCGCGCGCCAAACGGATCCGACTGATGTTGTTCGACGTCGACGGCGTGCTGACCGACGGCAAGGTCCTCCTGCATGCGGACGGCAGTGAGAGCAAGCGGTTCGACATCAAGGACGGTACCGGGATCGTGCTCGCGCAGCGCGCCGGCATCAAAGTGGGGTTTCTGTCGGCGCGTCTGTCGGCGTCGACGCAGCTGCGCGCGGCTCAACTCGGCGTCACCCTCGTCCACCAGGGCGTCTCGAGCAAGATCCAGACCTACGATCAGATCGTCGGCGCGCTCCGGCTCCAGGACGACGAAGTCGCGTATATGGGCGACGACATCGTCGATCTGGCGGTGCTCAGTCGCGTCGGCCTCGCGGCAGCCCCGGCCGATGCCGCCCGCGAGGTGCGCACGCGGGCGCACTGGGTCAGCGAGGCAGCCGGGGGGGGCGGCGCCGCGCGCGAACTGATCGAGCTCATCCTCCGTGCACAGGGCACCTGGGAGCAGCTGCTGCTCGAGTATCTGGGCGAACGCGTATGAGCAGCTACGCGCCGCTGCTGGCGGCCCTCGTCGCCCTGCTCGCCGGCCTGACGATCGGCAAGGCCTGGGAGCGATACAAGCTTCACGACGGGCGCTGGATCGATCGCCGCAAGGCGCGCGAATCGGCGCACTACATGCTGGGGCTGAATTTTCTCGGCTCGAATCAGATCGATCTCGCCGTCGAGGAGCTCACCCGCGCCGCCGCCCTCGATCCGGATCGGCTCGAGGTTCATATGATCCTCGGCAATCTGTATCGTGAGAAGGGCCAGGTCGGAAAGGCGATCACCGTCCACCAGACGCTGCTGCAGCGGCCGGGCCTCAGCCGGCTGGAACATGCGTACGTCGCGTTATGCCTCGGCCTTGATTACAAACGCGGCGGCTTCGTCGACCGCGCGCTCGACGCGTTCCACGAAGTCCTTCGACTCGACTCCCAAAACGAGTTTGCGCTCGTCAACGTGCAGAAGCTGCACGAAGAACAGCATCAGTGGTCCGAAGCCTTCGACACCCGTCAGCGGCTGTCGAAGCTGACCGCCAGCGACAACGCCCCGCAGAACGAAGCGATTCTCGCGTTCCTGGAGAACGAGATCGGCCTCGAGGCGATGCGGCGGAAAGATTACGCCGAGGCGATCCGCCGCTTCGAAGGCGCCATCGATCTCGATGCGCGCGTCGTGCCGGCGTATCTCAATCTCGGCGACGTGCGCGTCGCACAGGGCAACGATCGCGCCGCCGCCGAGGTCTGGGAACGCCTGGTCGCGATCGCGCCCGATCGCGCCTATCTGGCCTTCGATCGACTGGAGGCACTGGCGACGCGCAGCGGGAACCCGGAGCGATTTCCTCGGCTGTGCCGCCGGCTCATCGACGAGAACGCGCAGGACTGGCGCGGCCGGCTCGCGCTCTCGCGCCACCTCGCCAGCGGCGGGCACCCGCGGGAGGCGCTCGAGTTGCTGTTCGCCGCGCTCGTCCAGAATCCGCACGCCCTCAGCATCCATCAGGCGATCTGGCGCGCGCTCGGCCAGTTGCATCATCCCGCATCGCTCGTCGACCGCTATACGGACCTGACCGAGCACGCGGTGTTCTATCTCGATCCCCATGTGTGCATCCGATGCCGGTACCGCAGCACCGAGCTGCTCTGGCAGTGCCCGCACTGTCACGACTGGAATACGTTTGTCGAGGAGCGGATTGCACCTGCGCAGGATGCAAGCGAAGTCGAGGTGTAGCCCTTAAGCCTCCGCGCGACGGAGCGCGGCCGCGATCACATCGACCTGGCGGTCGGTGTCTTCGAATGTGCCGTCGGTCCTGATCACGTACGTCGCGCCGGCGATCTTGCGATCGGTCGGCCACTGCGCCGCGAGGCGGCGACGGGCCTCCTCTTCGCTGATGCCCCGTTCCCGGAGCCGCGCGAGCTGCAGATCGGCGGGGCAGGCAGTCACGACAACCCGGTCAAACCGCGCCTCGGAGCCCGTTTCAAACAGCAGCGGGACGTCGACGACGGCAAACGGATACGCATCGACCAGCTCGAAGGCGCGCAGGCCTGCGGTGATCGCCCGGTAGACCGCCGGATGCACGATCGCCTCGAGGTCGCGCCGGGCCAGCGGATCGGCAAACACCATCGGGCCCAACTTCGCGCGATTCACCGAGCCGTCGGCCGCCAACACGCCGGCGCCGAAGCGCTCGGCAATCCGGGCCGTGGCCTCCGTGCCCGCGGCCTCGACGCCGTGCGCCAACTCGTCGGCATCGAGACACGGAACACCGTGCCGGCGGAAGCGCTCGAGCACGTAGCTCTTGCCGGTCGCGATCCCACCCGTCAGCGCGACTCGGAGCATCGCGTCGCTATCGGTGGCCGGCACGCATCTGCGCCGCCAGCAGCGTGTTGTGGAGGAGCATCACGACCGTGAGCGGCCCCACGCCGCCAGGGACCGGAGAGAGCGCGCCGGCGACATCGGCCGCGCCGGGGTGCACGTCGCCCACGGTGAGCGACCCGCGTCGGTCGAACGTTTCCCGCCGCTTCGAGCCGACGGGGTACAGCCGCTCGACAAGCGCGCGATCCGTCACCGCGGTGACGCCGACGTCGACGACGGCCGCGCCGGGCTTGACGAACTCGCGCGTCACGAATCCCGGACGGCCGATAGCGCTGATTAGAATGTCCGCTTCGGAGGCGACCTGCGCCAGCTGTGCCGTGCGCGAGTGACAAATGGTCACCGTCGCGTTGCGGTGAAGCAGCAGGAGCGCCATCGGTTTGCCGACGATGTCGCTCCGCCCGATGACGACCGCGCGCGCGCCGGCAATCGCGATGTCCGAGCGCTCGAGCAGCTGAATCACACCCGATGGAGTGCAGGAGACGAGCAACGCGCGATTCTGGACGAGGCGTCCGACGTTGATCGGATGAAACCCGTCGACATCCTTCCCCGGGTCGACGGTGTCGAAGACCCGACGTTCGGCGTCTTCGCCCATCGCGGCGGGCAACGGGGACTGGACCAGGATGCCGTCATGCGCGTCGCTGCGATTCAAGCGCTCGACGAGCGCGAGCAGCTGATCGAGCGAGGCGGTCGCGGGCAGGCGTTCGAGATCGGCGCGTAACCCCGCCTCTGCCGCCGACTTCAGCTTCTGGCGAACATAAATCTCAGACGCAGGATCGTCGCCGACGAGCACGATGCCGAGTCCGGGCGGTCGGCCCGCCTGATGCGCGAAGCGTTCCACGGCAGGCAGGATTTCGCGTCTGATTTGATTCGCGATTGCGACGCCATCCAGGACTCTAGCCATGCTGCCCGGCGCCTTCGATCTCCAACATCTTCAGCGAGTCCGGCCGCCCGAGCACCACCAGCTTGTCGCTCGGCCGCATGACGGTGTCAGGCTCCGGATTGAAGTCCATCTTGCCATTCGGCCGCTGAATGCCCACGACGATGACGCCGTACCGTTGGCGGAGATTCGCATCAAGAATCGACTGATCGGCCAGCGGCGACTCGGCGGCGATCGCGATCTCCTCCATCGCCAGCTCGAGGTTTTCCGAGCTCGTCGCCAGCTCCACGAAGTCCACGACCGCGGGCCGGAGTGCCGTCTGCGCGATCTGAACCGCGCCGATCATGTACGGCGAGATCACCCGATCGGCGCCGGCACGCTTGAGTTTCAACGTGGCATCGTCGGTCTCAGCTCGGCTGACGATGAAGAGATCCGGCCGCATGACGCGTGCGCTCAGCACCGCATAGACATTCTCGGCGTCGGTGCCGACGACGGCGATCAACCCTCTCGCTCGGGCGACGCCCACCCGCGTCAGGACCTCCTCGCGGCTCGCGTCGGCCTCAACCGCCAGCGCGCCCTCTTCGACGGCCGCATGCACGCGCTCGGGATCCCGTTCGACGACGACGTACGGGATCGCCTGGCGGCGGAATTGCTGGGCGACGATCTGGCCGATGCGGCCGTAGCCGCAGATGATGAAATGGTCTTTGACCGTCTCGAGCATATGCTTCTGGCGCCGCCGCTGCAGCCGTTTGGGCAGCCCTCCCTCGACCACCACCGTCGCGAGCAGCGTCACGGTGTAGAGCGCCGACCCGACGCCGGCGAAGAGCAGCACCACGGTAAAGACCTGCCCGCCGAGGGAGAGCGGCGGGAGTTCGATCGTCGTGACTGCCAGCACGGTGACGTAAAAGGCGCGCCAGATACTCCACCCTTCGATCAGGTGATAGCCGATCGCGCCAAAAACCGCGACCGACGCGAGAAGGGCGACCGCAAATCCGGGACCTTGCGTCCGGAAAAAGCGGTCGCCCCTCAAATCGGCCGGAGCCAATCGTCAGCGTCGACGGGCGCTGGCGGCTGCCGCGACCACCGTCTCGCGCTTGCGCAGCTCGCTATGCGAGAACCCGTACCCGAAGTAGATCACCAGCCCGATCGCCATCCAGATCACCAGCCGCAGCCATGTCTGGATGGGCAGACCTGCCATCAGCCCGAGGCTGACGAGCGCTGACAAGATCGGCACCACCGGCACAAACGGGGTCCTGAATGGCCGCTCGAGATCGGGCCGCTGGTAGCGAAGGAAGATGACGCCAATCGACACGATGACGAAGGCGAGCAGGGTCCCGATGCTCACAAGCTCCCCCAGGGCGCCGATCGGGGTGAAGCCGGAGGCGACCGCGACGACGACGCCGGTGATGATGCTGGTGATATGGGGCGTCCGGAATCGAGGGTGAATCTTCTTGGCAAACGGCGGCAGCAACCCGTCGTGCGCCATCGAATAGAAGATCCGCGGCTGCGCCATCATCATGACGACCATCACCGAGCTCAGCCCCGCGATGGCACCGACTTCGACGAGCATCGTCATGACATGAAGGAGCGTACTGCCGCCCGACGCGGCTTCGGCCGCCCGAATCGCGACGACCATCGGCGCCGCCTGGCCGAGCATCTGTTTGTACGGCACCAGCCCGACCATGACCCCCGAGACCAGGATGTAGAAGATCGTGCAGACGACGAGCGACCCGAGGATGCCAACCGGCATGTCTTTCTGGGGATTGCGCGCCTCCTGCGCCGCAACCGACACGGCGTCGAAGCCGATGTAGGCAAAAAAGATCACACCGGCGCCGCGGAGCACCCCGCTCCAGCCGTAGTCACCAAAGGCGCCGGTATTTTCCGGGATGAAGGGTCGCCAGTTGGCAGCGTTCACGAAGGCGACGCCGCCGAGAATGACGATCACCACGACGGCGACCTTCACCAGCACGATCGCGGTGTTGACGTTGGCCGATTCCTTCACGCCGACGATGATGAGCACGGTGACGGCCGCCGTGACCAGCACCGCCGGGAGATTGATGATCGCGTCGGGACTGCAGCCGGCCGTGTTGATGAGGGTGCACGGCGCGGCGGCGAATGCCGCGGGAATCGTGATCCCCAAAAAGTCGTGGAGAAACGCCGTCAGGTGTCCCGACCAGCCGACGGCGACCGTTGCGGCGCCAAGGGCGTATTCGAGAATCAGGTCCCAGCCGATGACCCAGGCGATGAATTCGCCGAGGGTCGCGTAGCCGTAGGTATACGCCGAGCCGGCAATGGGCACCGTCGAGGCGAACTCCGAATAGCAGAGCCCCGCGAGCGCGCTCGCCGTTCCGGCCAAGATCATCGACAGCACGATCGCCGGTCCGGTGTATTGCGCCGCCGCCTGGCCCGTCAGCACGAAGATGCCGGTGCCGATGATGGCGCCGACGCCGAGGAAAGTGAGATCGAGTGCGCCAAGCGCCTTTTTCAGGCCGGCGGTCTGAGCGCTTGCCGCAAGCATGTGCTCGACGCTCTTTTTGCGAAACAGGGACATTGGCGTGGGTCTCCAGTGGTGCACGCGTGTTGCGCGCCGAATGTCGGAAAAACC
>JBPYEE010000821.1:0-11525 GCA_051985095.1 Vicinamibacterales bacterium
TCTTAGCTATGCTGGTGGTACTGCTCAAAACCGGGACGCTGTACGACGCTGCTCGCCGAGCCGTGGATGCGACGCCGGCGTGAGGAAAAGCGGGCTTGACAAAATATGGGAAGTCCCACCCCCAGGACGGCCCGCGCAGGCGACCCGACGAATTACCCGACTCGTTCGTGATTCGTGGGGACCCTGGAAACGACGACTCAGATAAGTTGCCCTCCGAGATTCCCGGTACGATTCAATTCACAGTCGGGATCGTTGGTGAACGAGCCAGGCAGGATCCTCTCCCGACCCTACCAGGGGTTTCGCACCCAACACGAACGCGCGTTGGAGCATTACGCGTACTCCGCAAAGATTTCCGCTCGGCCGCTCTCGTCGGTCTTGGCGGTCAGTCGTCCCGCCGGCTTGGCGTTGAGTCGACAAATCAGACCGTTCCTTTTTGCCAACAGCTGAGCCGGTTTTCGAGTCAATTCTCGGCAAGCTGAGCCGGAATTTGGACGATCGTCACGCCGGACACTCGGCTGCGATGGCACCGGCAGCTGGTCGCGCGCAAGTGGACGTATCCGAGCAGGCGAGCCGGACGTCGCGGTTGCTCCCACGTTGCTGGCTCGGCTGAGCACAGCATTCAGGTGCCTGCGCCCGTGTGCGAAGACGAACGTCAGATCCTCTTGCAACCCTCGCCCGGATCAAGTGTTTGCGCAGGCACGCTGTTCCTGCTGCGGACGCTGTCGATACAGCACGGAGATTTCGATTTGTTCTGGCCTGTTGATCCTAATCGTGATTGGCGCAGTATTGCTGGGATGCAATCTCGTGACTGGCCAGCGGCGGTCGGGCGCGTGCTAAAGCTGCCGGCCAAGGTTCACCGGCGAGACTGGCTCTTGTGCAGCAGGGCAAACGCAGTCAATCTCGCCAGATTCCCGCCGAGTGACTCCCACTCACCTTCCCGTTTTTCTGGTGGGAGCTTGAGGTGTCCATCGATGACGTCGATAAACGCACGCAGCTCTGACCGTTCACGCCCATCTTCCACATCCTGCAAGAGTAAGTGATGTGCCTGTTTCCCTTCGATCACCTCGAGAGCATCAAGCAGTTGTCGATGAGCCGTTCCTTCCCAGATCGCGAGGATCATGGCTTCACGCAGCCAGCGCTCCACACGGAATTCTTCCAGCACGCCTAATCCGCCGTGGACCTCCATGCACCACTTCGCGGTTTGCACCGCTTGCTCCGCCGTCCAATATTTCGCCAAGTGCGCGACGAGGCGGAAAAGGTGATAGCGATGGGAATAAGGGCGGTGTTCCTGCCAGACTTCGTTGAGCAATTGTCCGGCATACCACGCGATGGCGAAAGCAGCTCGCAAGTCTTTGAGGCGTGAATGGAACTGCGCCTGCAGCAAAGGATGCTCGAGGATAGGACGTCCGAAAGCAACGCGGCATTCGGCGAAGGATAGCGCGTCGGCAACAGCACGCTGCGCAAGGGCAACGCTGCCAAAGCTGTTCGCGATTCGAGAGACATTCAGGACTTCGAGGATGAGGTAAATGCCCTCATCGGTGTCTCCCAGCAGATAGGCTTCGGAGTCACGCAATTCGACTTCGCCAGTGGGAACGGATCGGGTCGCGATCTTATCTTTCAGGCGGCGAATCGTGTAATTTAACGCGCCGTTCTGGCGATATCGTGGCAGCAGGAACAAACCTAAGCCACGCACCCCCGCAGGTGCACCTTTGGGGCGGGCCGCAATCAGGGCGAGTTCCGCGCCCGCGTTGCTGCAGAAATACTTATCACCCGTCAGATGCCACGTATCTCCATGCGGCATGGCAACGGTTTCGACGTTAGCGCCAAGATCGGAGCCGCCCTTGATTTCGGTCATCCAGGTTGCACCCTGCCAGACAGAATCGTCTTTGCGAAGCAGCGCCGGAAGGTATCGAGTCCGGAGTTTCGGATTCGCGTATTTGCTGAGCGGGAGTGCCGTCGATAGCGAGACTGTATACGGGCAGGAGAGGCCGCAATCGAAGAAGGACGTCAGATAGATGAACAGGAAGGCCGGCAAGAGAGATTTTTCGTCGAATGCCCGCCAGAGCACGCCTGCGCGATAGCCGGTTTTCAGCATGCGCCAGTATTCGAGAGGATAGAGGATCTCATCGACGCGCTTGCCGGTCAGATCAAACATGCGCACCCATGGAGTTCCGTTGCGGTCGACAGCATCGGAAATGGTCTGACCATCTTGCTGCCACCATGTTTCGTAGTCATTCAGAACGGCGTCATAGGTAGTCGGACCGATTGATGCTCGGAGAAACGCAGTAGGAGAACGCAGTGTGTCCAATTGCATGGATCGCCCCTCACGGATGATGCCACTGCGAAGGGCGGCCGAGTCCATCAGCAGCAACGCCTCGGGGACTGCTCAGCTACTGTAGGCGTGCAGCGTGATCGACCGCTCATCGCTTCGACTGAGCGATGGGACAGAACGGGCAGGACCGGCGATCGACAAACCCGTTCACGTCCATGTCATGTCTCCTTGACCAGGTCCTTCAGCGTGAGGACGAACCGATGGATTTCGTCTTCCGTGTTGTAGTAGTGGGGCGAGAGCCGAAGCGCGGCCTCCACACCAGCGCGACCCATGGCGAAGCGGGCCCATTCACGGAACGTCACGGTGGCGTTGAAGCCGGCCCGTTGCAGGAGCGCCATGGCGTGCTGCGGGTCGAACGTACCGAGCGATACCGTGACGATTGCACTCGCGTTCGGACGATCGTCAAGCACGCGCCAACTGTCCACAGCCGCAAGAAGAGACCGCAACCGGACCGCGAGCGATCGCGCACGGACGGAAGCCGCCTCGACGCCGACGCGGACGGCGTAGTCAGCCGCGGCGCCGAGCCCCAGCACGAGTGCAGGGAAATTCCCAGTGTTCGAACCGCCGCGCCGAGTCGGCGAGCGCGAACGCGTCATCGGCCGTCCATCGTGCGCCGCGAGTGTCGATCGTCGAGGGATAAAGCGCGCGGTCGAGCACGTTGTCGGATGCGTACAGGAACCCGATGCCGCGCGGCCCGCGGAGAAACTTCCGGCCGGTCGCGGTTAGAAAGTCGCACTGAAGGGCGGCGACATCGATCGGGATCTGGCCGACCGCCTGACAGCCGTCCACGAGGTACGGCATACCGATCTCACGGCAGATCGCGCCGACGGCATGGACGTCCTGCACCAGGCCTGAATTGGTCGGCATCCAGCAGATCGACACGAGCCTGCACCGCGGGTGCGCAGCCAGCCGCCTCACGTCGTCGGGATCGACGCCGCCGTCCGGCCCGTTGGCGGCCCGCACGATTTCCACACCGCGCCGTTCGGCCAGCGCAAAGAACATCAGCTGATGCGATACGTAGTCGGCTTCGCTGGTGACGATCCGGTCGCCAGTGTTGAAGTCGAACGCGGCAAGCGCCTGGGCAAACGCCGCCGTCGCGTGCGGGACAATCGCGATGTTCCGCTCCGAGGCGCCGACGAGTGCGGCGACCGAACGATACACGGCGGCGATCCGATCGGCCACACGCTCGGCCGCCTCGTATCCTCCGACGTCGCGTTCCAGCGACAGGTGGTCGGTAATGGCGGTGTAGACCGGGTCCGGCATCAACGCGGCGCCGGCGTTGTTCAGATGCGCGATGCGCGTGCAAGCGGGCGTGTCGCGACGCAGCTGTTGGAGGACCGAGTCGGAAATCATCGGGACACTAACCATCAAAACGCCTGAAGTAGGTTACTGCGGAGCAGTGTAGCACAAACCACCAAAATGACGATTGGAGGTGTATGCTATCGGGTGTGCTGAGGCGACTCGGCGGCCATCCGGCGCTGGACTTCGTGAATAGTGTCGATCCGCGGGAAGGGGATGAGCAGATCGAATACCTCCATTCCTTCGAAGATCTCGTCCAGTGGGCGCTCCGCGGGCGCTTGATCGACGCATCCGCCGCTCGGGTAGCGCGCACGCAGGCGGCGCGGTCTGGCTCGGCCGGCACCGGCGCGTTGACTCGAGCGATTAATCTCCGTGAGGCGCTTTACGCGATCTTCGGGGCGATCGCAGCCGGCCGGCGACTACCGCGCGGCGCGGTCGCGGAGCTCGAATCGGCGTGGCGAGAGGCGATGGCGAACGCTCACCTCACAGCGGCCCGCCCGGGGTGCCGCTGGCATTTGACGCCGGCGCTCGACGTCGTTCGGTGGCAGATCGCGCGCGATGCGGTGGCGCTGCTTGAATCCGATCGACTCGACCGCATCAAACGATGTCACGGCAGCCGCCCCTGCGGGTGGCTGTTTCTCGACGTGAGCAGGAATGCGAGCCGGCGCTGGTGCAGCATGGACGGCTGTGGCAATTTCGCGAAAGTACGCCGGTATATTGCGCGTCACAGGCGCGGTTGAAGTGTCACGACGGACCGACGAGCGAGTTGCAGAAATCGTCCAATGCGGCGAGGTATTTCTCAAAAAGCGTTTCTCCAACATTTCTTCACGACGGAGGCAGATTTCAGAGGACGCTTGCGAAATCCAGTGGACCCGTGAGGGACTGTAACTTCTTCATGGCATTTGAATTCAGGCCACAAGTCTCGCGCCATCAAATAGTTACCAACCGGTGAAAGCGGGTTCGAGTCCCATTGACCCCGCCAATGGATTCAATAACTTAGCGAGTTCCCGCGCCGTTCTCGACCGCAAACCTCCGTTTTGTGAACAATCGTGAACAATTCGTCGCCGACGGTTTCGGCCGCGGCACTCACCGACCTGGCGGAGGCGAGGAAACGAATCGAGTAACTGGGTATCGAGTAAAGGAACTTGGTGTGTTCTTCATGAGTTCGCGCGACCGTCCGGTTTTTGCCGGATTTCTGGATTGCCCTTTTCCCGCCCTTTGGGTAACACCTAAGGACGAATCCATAGCGTCCGTCACGGGGCATGCCGCTCTGTCGTCAACCGTCTAGTCCCCGCGCAGGATCGTCATCGGATCGACTCGGGTCGCGCGACGCGCGGGGATCCAACATGCGACGAGCGCCACGACCGTGAGGATCGCCGCAATCGTGGCATAGATGGCGGGATCCGACGGGCTGACGCCGAAGAGAAAATCTTTGATCGTCTGGCTGACTTCGTCACCCAGCCATACGCCCAGCACCAATCCCGCGGCCGTCAGCGCGATCCCTTCGCGCAGCACGAGCCGCACTACGTCACGGCGCTGTGCGCCGAGAGCCATACGCACCCCCATTTCGTGCAGGCGTTGGCTGACGTCATGAGCCAGCACCGCGAACAGCCCGAACGCCGCGAGAAACAACGCGACCCCGGCATAGGCGCCGCTCAGCACGGCAATCAATCGTACAGGCGCTAACTGTTCCGCCAGACGGTCGTCGAGCATCGCGAGATCGTAAACCGGCAGCTGCGGATCGATTGAAAGGACGGCGTCTTTCAGCTGGCGGCTCACAGTGGCCACGTCCGCGGTCACGCGAAGCGCGACGCTCACCACTTGGTTCGGCCGCTGCAGGTAGGAGAAATACGCGTCGTACTGCGGTCCGATTCCGGACGGTGGCGCAATGCCGGTGCTGACCTCGGTCAAGTCGAACCGCTGCGCCTGGCGCGAGTCGCGCGCCACGCCGATGACCGTCACCCAGGGCGTGAATCCGGTAGCGCTGCGCATGCGCTTGCCGATCGGATCTTGCCCGGGCCACAGCTTGTTGGCCACACCCTCGCTGATGATTGCAACAGCGGGTGTATCCGCTCTGTCCTGCCAGGTGACGTCGCGACCACGCCGGAGCGGAATGCCCAGGTTGGCGAGCGCGCCGGGATTGACGCTGAAGCGGTCCATCAGCAGTCGTGCATTGGCGTCGTCTGGGGAGGCCCCCTCCGGGAATGCGATGTACGCATTCCTGGCACGGCCGAGCATGCTCGGTCCCCACAGCGTCGCCGATGTCACCTCCGGCAAGGTCCGCAGTTTTTCTTCCAGCTGTCGGCCAAATCGTGCCCGGGAGGCGTCGTCAGGGTAGTGCGCCACAGGCAGTGCCAAGCGCAAGGTGAGGAGGTTGGAGGTGTCGAATCCCAACGGCGTGGCCGCCAACCTGCGGAAACTCTCCACCGCCATCCCCGCCGTCACCAGCACCACGAGCGCCAAGGACACTTCGGCGACGACCAGGAGCTTTTGTCCACGGCGCCGCGCCAGGCCATGACCCTGCCGTCCTCCTTGGCGCAACGTTTCCTCGATGTCAACCCGGGACGAGAGGAGTGCCGGCGCGACCCCAAAGAACAATCCCGAGACCAGAGACACGCCCACCGAGGCGAGAAACATCCAGCTGCCCGTACGCATGTGCACCACCGGCGGGAGATGCAGCGAAGCCCAGCCACTCAGGGTGCTCATTCCCCAGTGAGCGAACGCGAATCCCGCCGCTCCAGCAAGCGCGGTGAGTACGGCATTTTCAATCAGCAGGTGACCCGCCAGGCGTTGTGCGGACGCGCCCAACGCAGAACGCACGGCCAACTCGCGCCGCCGATCCAGCAGCCGCACGAAGAGCAAGTTCGCCACGTTGGCGCAGGCGATCAGCAAGAGGCAGAACGAGGCGACCAGCAAAATCCTCGTCGGGGAAAACAGCGTGCCCAGGAGATAGTCCTTCAGCGGCCGGGCCACGAGTGTGAATCCCACGTCGGTCTGCGGATAGGTGGTGGTGAGGTGCTGGTTGATTGCGGTCAAGTCTTCACGGGCCCGGGCCAGCGTGATGCCGGCCTTCATACGGCCAACAGCCAGCACGGAGGTGCCGCCGCGATCCGAGGCGCTCGATAAGCCTGTCATCTCGTATGACTGACCCAAGGGAATCCAGGCATCCACTTCTTCGTTGTGCTCTTGCTCGTTCGGCGAATCGCGGAAATCCGCAGCTGTTACCCCGAGAACGAGGAAAGGCTTGTCATTCAGATGGATGTTGGAGCCGACGACTGCCGGATCACCGCCGAACTGCCGTTGCCAAAAAGAGTGGCTGAGCACCACGACGGCATCGCCCGAGCCGAAGCGGTCTTCCTCCGGGCGCATCAATCGTCCGAACTGTGTGCGTGCACCCAAGAGCGTCAGATACGACGGCGTCACACAGTTCAACACCACCCGTACGGGCTCGCCCCTCCCCGTCAATACGAGCGAGCCCCAGCCCTGATATGCGGCCAAGGTGTCGAAGCTGGTGTTCTGGTCCGCCATGTCGTGGTACACGGGATACGAGAAGGTCGCACCGCCGCCGGGGAATCCGGGAACACCGCGAGATATCCACACCAGTCGATCCGCGTTCGGATAGGGCAGACTGCCAAAGAGCACTGCGTCGGCAAAGCTGAACATGACTGTATTCGCGGCGATGCCCAGCGAGAGCGTGAGCACCACGAACAACACAAAGAACGGCGATTTGGCCAACCGGCGCGCCGCAAACCAGCAGTCCTGCCAGACGGTCTCCATATCAACCCCCGCGTTTGATGTGCACCCTCAGCCTGGATTATTCCCGTTGAGCAGAACTCAGGCCAGGTTCGAAGAGAATCCCTGCTTCAAAGTGAAGGGAAAACCGGCCCGTCCAAGGGCGATCGCCCCAGCCCCTGTTCGATTGCGGGACGCGAGCGCACCAGAACGGACACATCATATGCGTAGACGGTGTAGTTGCCAGGCATCTATCATCATTCCGTTCTCCACCCGCCACGTTTCACCGCAGGTTGATGTTCTGATGATCGCGCTGCGCCAACGACTCGGGTTGATCGCTGATGGGCCCATCCTGGAGGGCATACCCGGAGGGACTGTACCTGTCCCTCGCCAATATTCCGACTGCCGTGGGAATCACTCGCGGACGCGGCCGTCGCGGGCGGGAGAGCGGAGACGTTTCGGGCTTTCAATGACGTGAACGACCTGAACGCGTGCCAAGACGCGTATTTGCCTAATCTCGATTCAGGCTCGCGCCGAGAGATACCATCTCAAACGTCTGTCGGCCTTGCGGCAGATTGACGTGTGGGTGTGACGGAACCGCCGTTCACGCGCGTTTGGGCCGGTCGCGTACGCGACCGACTCTGGCGGGTCCCCGCCCGAGTTCGTTGATGTTCGGTCGTGAAGGTCGGCCCCAGCATCCTGCCAGCCCGAACACGTGCGTGGGACCCACGGAGACCAACCGACGATTGCCCAGTGTTCGGAGGCGCGCGTTGCGTCAACCGACATCGCAGTCGAGGGCAATGGACGCACACGGGTATCGACGATGTCGTCCACGCCCCGCCCCCCGCATGCTGCCAGGGACGAGGGGAGGGTAAGTTCACTGAAGTGGTTCGCCAGGAAGGTACGCCAGGTCTGCGACGGTCTGGCAGATACCGCGATACCGTGCGCTCTGAGACGGTGATTCCCAGTTTGAGCAACTCACCGTGGACCCGGGAAGCTCCCCAGAGCCGATTTTCCCGCGTCATCCCCGAATGAGGGCGCGAATGTCGGCAGCGATGCGTGGTGGTCCGGGTCGCCGCCGCGACCGTGGGCGGCAGCATTCCAAAATCCTTGACGACGCCAACGGACAAACGTGGCCGGCTGGACAAGCACCAGGGGGTCGTTCCACCGAGGCCAACACCATCGCAAGCAGAGCCAGAGCAAGCGGTCGGCCAGACGAAAGCGTCGATCCGACCGAGCGAGGATGCCCAGTTGGTGTCGCAGGGCGAGAATCTCGAAAAGGACGTCTACGACGCGTGAACAGGGCCGACCGGAGCGCCGCGACCGTCCGGAGGGCGTCACGCATCGGCTGTAGGATCTCCAGACGCCACGCGAGCGTCAACGATTTCGTGCCGGACGCGATACGGGCGAGGGACAGGGTCCGCCATTCATGATAGTAGTCGAGGAAGAATCTGAGCGTGCGTCGAAGGGACCGCTCATTCCACACGATCACATGATCGAGACACTCTCGCCGCAACGTGCCGATCAGGCGCCCCACGTACGGATTCTGCCAAGGCGCGTGCGGAGCGATCACGAGCTCCTCGGTTCCAAAACTCTCCAGGAAGCGACCGAAGTCGGGTAGGTAGCAGCTACTATCGCGAGGCCACGTACCTCCGTGGGAGTTTTCGCACATCGCGGGGTAAGATCGAGGAGTGCCAGCCCTAGTGGAGCTCTCGATGCCGGGTAGACTCTTGACGATTGTCTGCGTGGCCGCGGCCGCGCTCGCCGTCGCGCACGCGCAGAACCAGCCTCCGACCTTCGGTACCACGACACGTACGGTCGCAGTCTACGCGACCGTCACGGACCAGCGGGGGCGCCTCGCGTCCGATCTCACACGCGATAACTTCGAAGTCGACGACAACGGCGTCAAGCAGGAGCTGACTGTTTTCTCGAACGACGTCCAGCCGATCACTGGCATCATGCTGCTCGACCGCAGCGGCAGCATGAAGCCGAATCTCGAGCTGGAGGTCCGCGCCGCGGAAACGTTCATCCATGGCATGCTCGCGGAGGATCGGCTCCGCATCGGCAACTTCGGCAAAGACATTGTCATCGAGCCGGACGACTTCACGTCGAACCGCGATGCGCTGCTCAAGGTGCTGCACGGCGACCTGCAGAGAGATGGGCCGACGCCCCTGTGGAACGCCATCGACCGCGCGATCGACAAGCTCCTGCTCGAGAAGAGCCGCCGCGTCGTCCTCGCGTTGAGTGATGGTGTCGACGAGCCGCTCGACTTCAGCGGCCACGTCAAGTCGATGAAGGACGAGATCAAGCGCGCCGAAGACAACGACATCATGATCTACGCCGTCGGCATGGAAGGCCTGGCGCCGATGCAGCAGCGTGCGATGCAAGGCTTCGGCGGACGCGGGTTCATGCCGCAGCGGCGCAACGAGCCCCAGATGCAGAAGCCCGACGAGGGAATGGCGAAGATCGCGGCAGCGACCGGCGGGGGCTACTTCGAGCTGACCTCGCCGGGCGATCTGCTTGGCAAGTTCGATGGCGTCATCGACGAACTGCACCACCAATACGCGCTCGGCTTCGTGCCGCAGAAGCTCGATGGCAAGCTGCACGATCTGACCGTGAAGGTGAGCAAGTCGGGCTACACCGTTCGCGCGCGCAAACGCTATCTCGCGCCGCGTGGCTAACGGACCGCCGCCCTCGACCGCCGCCGAAGTGCCGGCCGCGTTAGAACGCTGTCCCTATCAGAAACTCCGTCTGCGTCGCTGAGGGACCTTCAAGGCGTTTTATGCGGCTCAAGACCGTGGAGGTGCAAGTAGCATCGCGGTCGGCAACCGTGGCGCACAGCGGGCGGTTCTGGCCGAGTACGCCCTATCTGGCGACCGCGAGATCGATAGTCAGGCTGCGCCGCGTTCGTAATGGTGATTCAGCCTGCCGACGTGCGGGACTTGAACGATTGCGCCGCTGGCCGGCGGTTGTGCCGCTCGCGGGGTCGGCGCATCTTTGTCCAGCGAGAAGTGTGTGCGCCACTCGTGATAGTTCGGAAGGAAGCGTACGGCGCGCGTCGAAGCGATCGTTCATTCCACACGATGACGTGATCGAGGCACTCACGCCTGATGGTCCCGATCAGACGCTCCACGAACGGATTCTGCCAAGGAGCGCGTGGTGCGGTCAGGATTTCCTCGGCGCCCACACTCTGCAGGAGGCGATCAACTCGGGTCCGCCGCGATCGCCCCTCGGCGGAGTTTTCGCATCGGACGACCTCGTTCACCCATGCCTGTCATATGGCTATATGGTAGTATGGGTATATGACGAAGGTAACGTTCACGCTGGACGACGACACGCTGGAGGCCATCCGGTCGATTGCCGCCCGCAAGAGAAAACCGCGAAGCCTGGTGATCCGCGAAGCCGTCGCCGCGTACGCGCGTCTGGAGGACAAGCTGGATGAAGACGAGCGGAAACGGCGACTGGCCGTGCTCGATGAACTGAAGGCTCGACCCCATACGCGGCCGACGGCTGCGGTAGACCAGGAGCTACGAGACATCCGTCGAGCCCGACGCGTCGGTTGGCGCCGACCGGCTGATTGATGCTGATTCACCTCGACACGTCTGTGCTCGTTGACGCGTTCACTGGGGAGAGACGGTCCCTGGCCCGCCTCCGTGCGGTAACCGCAAAGGGTGATGTGGTGACCATCTCAAGTATCGTCCTGTACGAGTGGCTCCGTGGCCCGAGGACTGAGGACGAGAAGCAGGCCGTTGATACCTTTTTCGAGTTGGATCAGCTGATGGTGTTTGGCAGGCGGGAGGCGGAACGGGCTGCAGGTCTGTACGGGCGCGTTAAAGGCGCGCGCCAGCGTCAAGCCGATCTCGCGATCGCTGCTTGCGCGATCGAAGGCAGCGCTTCTCTGTGGACGCTGAATCGATCAGACTTCGATGATGTTCCGGGGCTGACGCTGTTTGGCGCTTGACTCAGGCGGATGATCCGCAAAAAGCCGTCCGCGTGAAATCGGGTTCATTTGTCGCCGTTGATTTCCGAGAGGCCGACTTTGTGAACCTGCTTGGCGATGGCCTGTCGCTGGCGTTCGGGGCAGAGCTTCCGTTTGTCGGCCCGCGTGCGTGCTTAGCGTGCGGCGCCAACGCGGTTCCGCTCTCGTTCAATGCCTCCATGG
>JBPYEE010000822.1:0-10808 GCA_051985095.1 Vicinamibacterales bacterium
CACGGCATTCCTACCCGATTACACGAACCGAGACCTGGCCACGGACTAGCCGCGGCCGTGCAGGAGGGCGCTGCGACATATGAGACGGCTCAGGGAAGGCGCCGATCCTCCCGCCTGATACCGCGACCACCGACCGGAGTGCATTTGTGTGTCCACAGACATCCCTGTGTAGCGGTATCACCTGAACACGTACGCGCCCGGCGGTTTTGGCCGTCGACAGTCGTGATGGCGCCGGTCGGAGTTGAGAGCGGTGGCACCGCGTCGAAGACGAGTAGGCGATGTCGGCTCACGGCGACGATGTGGTTCGTCGCCGTGAGCACGTCTGGGCAGCGTCGCGGCTGCCCGCAATCGTCATCGGCCGATCACGAGCGCGCCCGACTTCAACCCGTCGCGCGATGTCGGCGTCGGCGCTATCCAACCGCTTTCAGCCGAGAGTCGGGGGCCGCGTTCGGCGCCGCGCGGTTTCCTCCGGTGTTGACCTGCCCCTTCACGACCGCACCATCGGCCATTGCCAGCCGGGGCGACGTGATGTTGCCCTCCACCGAACCGGTCTCGCGGATGTGGACCGCTTCGGTCGCCGTGATCGTTCCGACGACCGTGCCGTGAACTGTCACGACCTTCGCCACGATATCGGCCTGAATGTGTGCATCGGGGCCAATCGTCAGGTTGTTGTCGCGCAGCTCGATCGTGCCTTCCACGCGTCCGTCAATCGCCATGTCCTCGAGGCCGATCAGGTCGCCCCGAAACAGGATGGATTTGCCAACCCACGCCACGACGCGTCGTTCATCGGGCGGCCGGGCCGCGGCAGCCGCGGCAACTGGAGCCGGCTGCGACGCGCGGGGCACTTCTTCCTGAGCTGTGTCACGGTTCCACATGGTTACCTCCGTTGGTTCCGGAGCCTGTTATCGGCGCGAACAGCCGAGATGTTCATCCCGCCGCACCGGATCGGTTCGCCTCGCCGTTATCCAGGTTCGCGTCAGGAAGGGCCGGTGCGCGCTTCGATCTACGGGCGCTCCGCATCCGGGGACGGGGGACGGTGCGTGTTACGAGCGGATCATGCCGAAAGTGGCGAGTTTTCGCGGATCCCGTCCCCGCGAACGGCCGCGCTCGCGTCCAAGATTCAGGGTGTTGCGGGTGCGGCACCCGCGGGCGGCGCCCGGCTCGAACCCGTTCGGTGCCCCGGCTGGCCGTCGACCAAACGGTCCATCGAGACTTCAACGGCCGCCTGACAACGGGTTCGTGTGCCGGCGCGGCGTTGCGAGCGCACACGTGTCGCGTTCTGCACCACGAGCCCTGCGGCATGCGCGGACCCCTTCCCGGGTGTCAGACCGTGAAGATCGACCCGGTCTCGGAGAACGTTTCACCACCGTCGCCGGGCACACTGTGGTCAGCCGCGCAGCTGTGGGCGGAGGCGCGGGTTGACACGGTGGCTGACGCCCTCGGCCAAGGCCATGGGACCAAGCGGGATTGCGGGCCGTCGGCTGCGTGACGCGTCGGCGGGCGCCTGGTCGGCCCTGAACGTCCGGAGATTCCAGCGGCCTTCAGCGACCGATCGATCCGGTGCAGGGTATGCGCTCGAGTGGCCGTCGGGAATTCCGAGACCGATCGTGGCGAGGCATTATCCGTTTCGGGACGCCTTCAGCCCGAGCTGCTTGATCAGAGCCGGATCAGCGTCACGCACTCGGCCCGCCGCCACGTCGTCCAGTAACTTGCGCAGCCAGCGACGATCGAGTTTGCGAACCGCGATCAGGTGCTCAATCAAGTAACTGGCGCCGGTCCCGACCAATCCGCCGATCTGCGCCTTCAGCGTCCTCAGTTCCTCCAGTCCGGCGCGATTCTCGTCGATGCGGGCACGGAGCAGCGTTCTGACCGAGGCCAGATCGGCGAGATGAAGGAACAGCAGCGCTGGATACACGGTATCGGCCACGCTGCCGCTGGACTGAAAGTGCTGCAACAGCAGCTCCCGAAAACGCGCCCTGCCCTTCGCGGTAATGCGGTAAATGGTCCGCTCGCCGCCGCGAGCGACGCGCTCGCGGCCCGTGGACTGAATGTCGCCGCTCCTGGCGAGCTGACGGATCGCGTAGTAGAGCGTGCCGACATCCACGTCGGTATAGCACTCGACCAGGGCGTTGCTCAGTCGGCGCTTGATCTCGTACGGGTGCAGCGCTTCGCGATGCAGCGCCCCCAGAATGAACAGCTCGGCTTTCATAGTTTGACTTGACTATTACAATTATACTAATAATCTGGTGAGTGAGACACGCCTCCGCTCCGGCGGCGACAGAGGAGATGGACAAATGATGAGAGGACTAGCCGGCGTCGTCATTGGCCTCATCGCATGGTTCCTGGCGGCCACCGTCGTCAACCGCGTCCTGCGCCTTGCGTGGCCGGGGTACACCCAGGCGGAAGTCACATTGCAGTTCACGCTCGGCATGATGGTCGCCCGCCTGGCGATGGGCGCGGTGTCTTCCGTGGCGGGCGGAGCGGCGGCCGCCCGTCTCGCACGGGGGAACAGTATCGCACTCACCGCGCTCGGCATCGTGCTGGTGGGTATGTTCCTTCCCGTTCATTTCAGCCTGTGGGATCGGTTTCCCGTTTGGTATCACCTCACCTTTCTCGTTTCATTGCTGCCACTGACGCTGCTGGGTGCCAGGCTGAGCGCGCCCGCGGAGACGACCGCGACGGTGGGGGCGGCCCTCCGCGTACCGGCTACACGCTGAGCGCGCAGCCGGTGGATCGGCCCGGATCGTAGTCGTTCGACGCGGTCGGACTCCCGCTCAGCCCGCTTTTACGATGGGGCCAGGCATCCTCGACTGTCGCCGTCGCGGTATCGGTCACATTTCCTCGTGGCATTTCGTCTTTGTTATGACGGACGAAACGTCACTCATGCGACAGGAGGCCATGATGTCGAACATGCGGATGAGAAACCCCGCGGCGGTGCTTCCGGAGGCCTGGCAAGGGATCGGCAGTCTGTTGAAAGCCATCAACTCTGCCGGCGTGCCGGCGCAAACGCTGGAGCTGGTTGCGCTGCGGGCGAGCCAGATCAACGGGTGCAGTGCATGCGCACTCGGTCATTTCCAGAATCTGAAGAAGGCGGGCGTCAGCGACGCGCGGCTGGCGTCGGTGGCGACCTGGCACGACACTCCCTTCTATTCCGATGCCGAGCGCGCGGCGCTGGCGCTGACCGAGGCGGTGACCAGAGCCGCGGACCATTCCGGCGACCTGATCTCGGACGAGCTGTGGGCCGAGGTGACGAAATATTTCGATGAGCGACAGGCATCTGGGATCATCCTGCAGATCGCTCTGCTCAACTTCTTCAACCGGATCAACGCGACGGTCCGCGAGCAGGCCGACAAGCCCAGTTGGGCCGCCTGATAAACAGCGCGTTGTCTCAGCCCCGGCTGATGTCTCGCCCAACGCCGGCGTGAGGTCGACGGTCGGCGCGCCATGGATTGTCTCGAGGCGCCGCATCTGCGCTCCGGGGGTCGTCGATGGCGGTGATCTCCACCTCATGCAGACCGCGTCGGTTCGGCCGATCAGGCAAGCGCGTGCCGGGCGCGCTGGAGGGGCCTGGCTGGATCGCCGCGGGGATCATTGCTCAATCGATCCCGGATCGGGCAGCGCAGGTCGTCCCTACGAAGCCGCTCGCGACCGGATGGGCAGGACTCGCCATCGCGTGTATCCGACACATGTTGCGAGGAGTAACAGTACCGCCGTGGTAATCGCGGAACTGACTTCACCGCGCATCAAATGAAAAATCGTGGCACCGATCATCATGATCATCAGACCGGCGGCGGCCGCGGGCACCAGCCACGGCTGAATGCGCGAGATGCCCGGCAGTGTCAGCCCAACTGCGGCCACGACTTCGGCCACGCCGAGAAACAGCTGAAATCCGCGCGACAGGGCGGCATTCATTTGCTCGGCAACTGACGGCGGCGGAACGAGCAGGAGCAAACCGTGGGCGAGAAACGCGACAGCCAGCAACACCTGCAGCACCCACAACAAGATATTCATACCGGTGCCTCCGTCCCGACAGACGCGCAAGAAGCGTGAGCGGGTCGCTGTCTCGGATTATTCCACCAAGAGGCAACCATTCCAGGCACCAAACGCGCGACCGACGAGGTGTCCGCGAATGCGCTGCCCTTAGGTTGACACCTGACCCGAACGACACTATTCTTGGGTCACATGACTACCCATAAAGAGCAGGAACGCCTCGAGCTGCTGCAGGGGACGCTGGACCTCTTGATTCTGCGGACGCTGATCTTTGGGCCGGAACATGGTCAAGGTATCGCGCGCGCGATTCAGCAGACGTCGGGAGAAGAACTCCTGGTTGAACACGGCGCCCTGTATCCGGCCTTGCAGCGCCTCGAAGAGCGCGGGTGGATCAGCGGGAAGTGGGGCGTGTCGTCGAACAACCGTCGGGCGCGCTTCTACGAGCTCACGGCTGCGGGCCGCAAACACCTCGTCAGAGAAACCACGAAGTGGAAGCGCCTGGCGAATGCGATCGCGCTGATTCTTGACACGGAGGCCGTAAAGGGCTGACGCCATGTTTCGACGATCGCGCAAGCTGGACGACTTCACGGCGGAAATCGACAGCCACCTGCAGCTCGAGATCGAGCGACTCGAACAGGCAGGGCTGAGCTCGAGCGACGCGCGGGTCGCTGCCCGGCGCGCGTTCGGCAACGTGACCATCCTGCGTGAGCGTTTCTACGAGGCCCATCGGTGGCTCTGGTGGGATCGGCTGTGGTACGACGTGCGGTTTGCTGTGCGGATCCTTTGGAAATCACCGGGGTTCACGCTCGCCGCCGTGCTGACGATGGCCCTCGGCATCGGTGCCACGACTGCCATTTTCAGCGTCGTCGACGCGACGTTGCTGCATCCGCTGCCCTATCCGCAGCCGGACCGGCTGGTGAGCGTCGAGGACGATCTTCCCGGCGTGGGTTCGTATGATGTCGGGTTGTCCCAACCCGAGTGGCTCGACCTCGAACGCTCCGGGATTTTCGAGAACGTGTCGCCGGCCTGGTTCGACGAGAACAATCTGACGGGCGGTTCGCAGCCGACGCGCGTCCGCTTGAGCTCGGTCGCTCCAAACTATTTCGCGGTCCTGGGGGTGAAGCCGCAGTTGGGTCGGACCTTTCCCCCAGATGACCGGTCGCCGAGCTTTACGCAGGAAGTCGTCATCAGCGACGGCATGTGGAAGCGCGGGTTCGGCGGCGATCCCGACATTCTCGACCGCAGCGTTCGCCTCGACACAGATCTCTATCGGATCGTGGGGGTCATGCCCTCGGGATTCCGTCCGCCGGGGCGCACGACGGACGAACGCAATCTCGATGTCTGGGCCGCGACGAGCTTTTACGGGCCGCCGATGTCGGATCATCCCTTGCGCGCCGTCCGCAACATTCCCGGGGCGGTCGCCCGTCTCAAACGGGGCTTGACCCTCGCGGCGGCGCAAAGCCGCGTTGATGCACTCGTCGCCACGTTGCGTCGGGAGTATCCAACCGACTATCCCGCCCAGAGCGCGTGGGCGGTTCGGCTGGTGCCGCTCAAGGAGACGGTCTTCGGCAACGTCCGCCAGCCTTTGGTGCTGCTGCTTGCGGCCGTCGCGGTGGTGTTGCTCGTCGGCTGTCTGAACGTGGCGAACCTGCTGCTCGCGCGCGCGACCGCACGCGGCCGCGAACTGGCTATTCGACAGGCCCTCGGCGCCGGATCGACGAGGCTGGTGCGGCAATTGCTGACCGAAAGTGTGCTGTTGTCGGCGATCGGCGGCGCTGCCGCGGTCGGAGTGTTATTCGCGACCAAAGGGCTGCTGCTGCAGCTCGTGCCGGATGGGCTGCCTCGACTGAGCGACATCACGATCAATTGGAACGTGTTGCTGTTCGCAGGCGCTGCCACGGTGACGTCGGGCCTGGTGTTCGGCGTCGTGCCGGCGCGGCATGCCGGTCGCGTCGACGTGGTCTCGGCGCTGAAGTCCGATGCGCGCGGGTCCACCGGATCCGGCGAACATGCGCGCACTCGGCATTTGCTGGTCGTCGCGGAATTCGCGCTGTCACTCGTGCTGATGGTGGCCGCGGGATTGTTGCTGCGCAGTTTTTGGGATTTGCTCGACGCGTGTCTGGGATTCAATCCGGATCGCGTGCTGACGGTTCGTACGCGACTGCCGTATCCAAACGACACCAGCATCGACAAATACCGCACGATCGCGCAGGAAGCGCCATTCCTGCGGGAACTCCTCCGGCGTGCGGAACGGCTTCCAGGCGTCGAGGAGGCCGCGGTCGGCAGCAGCAGTGCGATTCCGCTCGACCATGCGCAACATGACACCAACATCGTGCCCATGCTGATCGAGGGGCGGGGCGCTGACGCCACACAGGCGCCGCTCGTGAACGGATCCGCCGTAACACCCGGATATTTCCACCTGCTCGGACTGACGCTGCTGCAGGGCCGCCTCTTCACGAACTTTGACAACGAAAGCACACCAAACGTCGCGGTCATCAATGAGGCCATGGCGCGAACGTTCTGGGCGAACACGAATCCGCTGGGGCAGCATGTGAAGCTGTCTCGGTCAGCCAAGTCGTGGACGACGATCGTAGGCGTGATCGCCGACGCAAAGACCGAAACGCTCCTGGATCCGGGTGTGCCGGTTGTCTACGCGAGCGCGTATCAAATGCCCGCGAACAAACACCTGGCCATTTTTCTGCGGGGACAAGTCGACACTCCGACGATGCCAGACCGGATTCGTGAGCAAGTTCAGCTCGTCGACGCGGCGCTGCCGGTGTTCGGCTCCCAGATGCTGGGAGAAACGGTCGCGGCATCGCTGACCGAGCGCCGCTTTTCGTTGAAGATCGTCGGACTCTTCGCGCTGACCGCCCTCCTGCTGGCCGGACTCGGAATCTACGGGGTCGTTTCATATCTGGTGACCGAGCGGACGCGCGAAATCGGCATTCGGCTGGCACTCGGCGCGGATCGACGGACCATCCTCGAGATGCTGATTCGGCAAGGCATGGCCGTCACGGCGATTGGTGTATGTGTCGGCTTCGTCGGCGCGGCGGCGGTGTCCCACCTCATGGCCGGAACGCTGTACGGCGTCAAGCCGACCGATCCAGTGACGTTCCTCGGCGTGGCCGGCGTACTTGCGCTCGTCGCGCTGGTTGCCTGCTACATTCCTGCCCGCCGTGCCGTTCGCATCCATCCGATAGTGGCGCTCCGAGACGAGTAACCGAAGTCAGGCCCGCACACGGAGCGCTGTCGGCGATCACTCTTCCGGCGACCTACGATCCCGGATCTTCGGCGGTTGACTGTTCTGGCCGGATTGATACGAGTGGCATACCGGCCGCCGCACCGGCATTGCGGCGACCAGCTGCCGGCAGGGATGATGCGGAAAACTCAACCGAGTTGAGCTGACGATGCAACGCCGACCGAGCTGGGGTTGCTCTGTGCTTGCCATGACACTCCCACCGACACGTGGCGTGATGCAAGGCGCAGACGCTCCTAGCGGGGCTGCTCAGGGTTCCACCCGTGCTGAAAGCTACAGGCGGATCGCCGATCATCATGACCGGCGCCAACGGCGCCTCCGCGACTGACGGCAGCGGGGCTGGCGCACTCGTTCGGCTGATCGTCAGTGCGGCGTCACAGCCGTCATCTACGACCGCGCGCAGGCGTCGCGACGAACGGGATCGACCAACGGCGGCTCCTTTGGTCGCCGTCCGCAAGGTCCTCACGCACAGCGTAAGGGTGATCACCGAAGCGACGGCGGCCCAACGTTCCGGGCTCAGGGTCGTTCCGACGTCGCGGGTTCGACACTGCAAGCGCTTTCGATGTCCTGTCAGTCGAATCGACTCGGAGATGCAGGGAAGCAGGCGTGACCGGATAAACGCAGCGAAAGCCGACGAACCCCACGGCGTTCGTGACTGGATGACTATCGCGCCAGCGGGTCCGCAGATTCACGATGGCGGCGCCGAAGCTGCCGCCCCTGATCACGCGGCGTCCCTCGATTCGCAAGAGCTGATCGTCAGCCATCGGACCGCCTCCGACGGAATCGATCTGAGGTCCGCTCGGATACGCAGGCTGCCACTCGTCCAAGAGGAACTCCCACACGTTACCGGCCATGTCGTAGAGACCCCAACCGTTCGGCGGATAGGTTCCGGCTGGAACGGTGCCGTTCCGACCGCTCGCCGAGTAGTTGGCCAGCCTGGGGGACGGAACCTCGTCGCCCCATGGAAACTCGGCGCCGGTACCCGCGCGCGCCGCATACTCCCATTCGGCTTCGGTCGGGAGACGGCCACCGGCCCATTGGCAGAAAGCCTGCGCGACATGCCACGTGATGAAAACGACCGGGTGGTCGGCCTTGTCAGCCGGGTAACGGTCCTTCGTCCAGGATTCGAGGTAATGCCCGTTCTGCCGGTCGGTCGCCAGCCGGCCTCGGCGCCATTCGGGGCGAGCCTCGAGAAACCCGGCAAACCGGGCGTTGGTCACCTCACGCCGGTCCATACGGAAATCGCTGATCGTGACGGTGTGCTCGGGTATTTCGTTCTCGAATGCTCCCGGAAAGGTGACGCCGTAGCGCCGTTTCAATTCTGGAAGGGCCGCCGCCGGTGTGCCCATCCGAAAGGACCGTCCTGAGATGAGGAGCGGACCATCCGGCGAGGTCCTCGGCGCGATTGTGGCGACGCACACGATGACAGCCAAAGCGCGAATAGTGCTCAGGACCATTTCTCTCTTTGACGAATGGTGGCGCGGACAGTTGGCCCGCCCCGAGAATCCTGCACAAATCCTGTCTGGGTTGCGGGGTGACCGCCGCGCTTGCTTGGCAAATGGAGAGAAAGCCGAGCTGCGGACGAGCGGCAAGGCCGTGAGCGCACGGCCCTGATGGCCTGATCGAAGAGATCACCGCGCGCGCATGTCGCGGAGAGAAATTGATCGCACCACCGAGCGACGGGCAGCCGCACAGAGCCGACTGCTAATCAGAATCAGCCCAGTCACGCGTCTTCCAGATCGACACGGGCGATGACGATGCGCGTTGGAATACAGAGAGGGGAGTTGCCGATGGCGCGACGTCCCGTGCGTCCAATGGCAAGAACTGAGGAGTGCCGCCGCCCGCGCCAAAGGCCGCCGTGCGTTCGACGTCCATCCAACGGCGGCCGCCGTCACGTCGAAAACCTCACGCCCGTCAAGTGCTCGCTTAGTTGCCACAGTCGACTGGCGAGGTCGGGGTCGATCGCCCAGGGCATCTGTCGTACGGGTGCCGCTCGAAGTTCGGATCGTCGAAATCGACGCCTCCGAAACGGATTCCCGTTGACGACACCGACACGACTCGGGCGTGGCCGGACTGGGTTAACGCCGGCCACAGCCGCGCGGTCAATTGAAAATGCCCGAGATGATTGGTGGCGAACTGGGACTCGTACCCGCGTGCATCGCGCGTGAGCGGAGGCGCCATGATACCGGCGTTGTTGATCAGCATGTGCACCGGTCGCTTCGAGTCGAGCAACCTGTGCGCAAATGCGTCGATCGAAGCCGGCTCCAACAGCTCCATCTGTTCCAGTTCGACCCGGGGGATGTCTTTCGTGGCCGCCCGGGCCTTTTCGGGAGTGCGTGCGGGCACGATCACGCTCGCGCCACCCTCAGCGAGTGCTCGCGTGGTTTCGAGGCCGACGCCGGAGTACTCGCCGGTCACGACGGCGATGGCGCCACGCAGGTCGCGACCCCTGAGAATTTCCCGCGCGGTCGTCTGCGGACCGAACCCAGAATGGATGGGCGTCTGGGGCGTGGGCACGTATGCCGACGTTGCGTTCGAAGCCATGTCGCTTCTCCCAGAGGGTGCTCCTGGTGTGACGCTGAGCTCTGCACGACGCGAGCCAAGTGCACGCTGCAAATTGAAAACTGAGTTGCCCTGAAGATCCCGTCTGGCTTGTGTAGGTGACAGAGCGAAGGGTTGAGACGGCGATTAAGACGCAGAGGTCACGGCAGAGCAGGTCCACCCATGGCGCGGCATGTCCACTCGTTGGGCCCGTCATCGGCCCGGGTTGGCAGGTCATTGGTGTCGAGTCGCGGCACCGTCAGCGTGTCGCCCTTAACAATCCGTGCGAGTTCTGGCCGTGTGGTGAAGGCCAGTCCGCAACCGCTCTCGCGCAGCAGCGCCACACTATGCTCGTCGTACTCGCCGTTTGCGTAGCAATAGATGAAGCGCTGTCTCGGCAGTCCGACGGCGTCCAGAACGCGAAGAGCGCCATCAATCTCGCGCCTCTGCCCCTCCTTGGCGAGGCTCGGCAGCCTGACGTGTCGGTCGCCGTGCGCTCCAATGGTCATGCCCGCTCCACGCAACTCGTTCAGTTCGCTGGCGCTCATGTACAGTTCTTCAGCACACGCCGCCTCGTCGCTTGAAACGAGTTCTTGGAACAAGGAGTCGACCAGCCTCCGACGGATCGGCTCAGGAAGAGCGTGCTGAAGGAGACGTTTGACGTACACGACCGGCGCGGGGTCCCACCGCGACGGCTTCCACCACCGCGCGCGGTATTCGGCTCGCGTGCCCACGCCGGTTTCAGGCTGCGCCCGCTCGATCGCGGTTTCGATCGAATCGACGAGTCGACTCGCATCGTCGCTGACGGCGAGCACACACTGAATCTTGTTGACATCAAGGACCCGCCGGTCCAGCAGTGCCGACGCTACGGGAAAAAACACGCCCGGCATCGAGAAGTCGTCGAGCGCAGGGAGCACGTGGCGGTAATGTCCGCGGTAACCATCATCGAAGGTCAACACGATCGGCCGCGGCGGCAGCGGGGCGCCTTCGTCGGCCGATCGGAGGAGATCGAGCGCAGAAA
>JBPYEE010000823.1:0-7440 GCA_051985095.1 Vicinamibacterales bacterium
ATCCACGCCGTTGATGAGATGTGGTCCCGGCACCAGCATCAAACAAGGAACGACGAGACATAATCCGGCGGTTGACGTCCAGCCCAGACGGATGATCGCACCGGCGAGAGCGGCACCGATCAGTCCCGCGGCAAAGGGCTGCGCGACCATCATCACGTCCCGTTTTGCCAACTCCTGGCGCGCCATCAGGCCCACGCTCGAGGACACGCCGGCGATTGCGATCGCCCCTGAGTCGCCTCCAAGGAGCCGTGCGAGCGCCGAGGCCGCAAGCCCGAACATCACGATAAGCACCCAGCGTCGGTATCCAGGAACCGTCTGCTCCACACGATCGAGGCGCTGCGTTGCCTCATGGAGACCGATTCGATCGGTACAGAGGTCGTCGAGGACGCGCAGGACTTCCATGTTGACCGCGGCGTTGATGCGAAACGCTGGCACCTGCACATGAAGGTCGCGACCGTCCGAGGCGACGAGCGTCACCTCGAGATATCCAACGATGGCCACCAGACTGAGTTCGAGGTATTCGGCAACACGTTCGATCCGCTGCTTGAGCAGTTCTGCACCGGCGTTGTATTCGAGCAGGAGTCTGGCGCTCAGTTTCACGAAGCGCCACGCAAGAACGCGGTGTTCACTGCCCTGAGGTGACTGGCGTGGATGCAGCTCTGGCGGCATAGCGGGATTCACTGTGCCGAGGGTTCGTCCTCGAAAGCGCACGGTCGTTTACGAAGCGGTTTGATCCGCGAACGGAATTGGGTAAAACCCGGGAGTTTGCGTTTTTCGTCGGACAGACTGAAGGCCGGCTGAACCATTTCAGCCGGCCGATTGGCGCTCATGACAGCGTTTCTGTCGTGACCGGACAGCCTCTCGCGAGTTACGCGACGCCGGTGAACGGCGCTCATAGCGACGCCTGAAATGACGAGAAGCGGCGAACTACCGGATGAAAGAAGAATGCTTCTCCGTGGCACGGTGGTGTCCGGCGATCGGTGCGGCGCGCGGATCCTCGCCCGCCATTTCGTCCACGAGTCATGCCACATCGCCACAACGTTACGCAGTCCGGTTGAGGTTTCGGTCCCGCGAGGACCGCCTCGGAGTCCTCGGCTCCTGCCGGCAGCCTACAGTTACTGGGGCCAAAAAATTGAGAGGCAGGAATTCTAGATCGACGCATTTGCCGACCGTCGACCGTCGAAAGCAAGCCCCAGCAAAGTCCGCGGCGACCAGCGGCTTGGACGTCGCCGGATGCGCAGCGTTCTCGTGCGGCTGGCGTAGCCGTCGATTGCACCCTGGGCCACTGGTTCGCAGCAGTCACCCCTCGAAGCTGCCACGCCAGTGGTTGTTTCGACATCACAGCGTCGGGTTCGTCGTCTGCAATCGGCCTCCCTCCTTTGGCTGAGCGAGGCAATCCTGAACAAGGCCATTCCGCGGCGACATCCTCGTTCGCAAGAAGGTGATCGCGGCATCGCCCTTGCGTCATTTCCGGACATGTCACAAGCCGCTCTTGGCCACGAAGCCACCACCGACGCGAAGCACGCCGGCCTCGGCGAATTCAAGCTCGAATCGGATCAACTGACCGTTGCCGTGGTGCATCGCAACCTTCCGCCGAGTTCTCTCTACGAGCACGCCATTCGGTACGAGAAGGACGCGAGCATCGCAGAGAATGGCGCGCTCGTGGCGTACTCTGGTGTCAAAACGGGGCGCTCGCCGAAGGACAAACGGATCGTGAAACATCCGGACTCCGAACGGAACATCTGGTGGGGACCGGTGAACATCCCGTGCGATTCGCACACCTTTGCCGTCAACCGACAGCGTGCCCTCGACTATCTCAACACCCGCGAGCGCCTTTATTGCTTCGACGGTTTCGCCGGATGGGACCCGAAGTATCGGATCAAGGTGCGCGTCATCTGTTCGCGCCCCTACCACGCGCTCTTCATGCACACGATGCTCATCCGGCCAACGGTGGAGGAATTGGCGCACTTCGGCGGGCCGGATCTCACCATTTACAACGCGGGCGCCTTTCCCGCCAACCGGCTCACGACCGGCATGGGGTCGACGACGAGTATCGACCTCAGCTTTGAAGACCGGGAGTTGGTCATCCTCGGAACGGAGTACGCCGGCGAAATGAAGAAGGGCGTCTTTACGGTCGCCAACTACTTCGCGCCGAAGCGAGGCATTCTTTCGATGCACTGCTCCGCGACGGCGGACCGCGAGACCGGCCGCTCGTCGCTCTTGTTCGGCCTCAGCGGCACCGGCAAGACGACGCTCTCTGCCGACCCGAAACGCCACCTGATCGGGGACGACGAGCATTGCTGGAGCGACGAGGGGATCTTCAACATCGAAGGCGGCTGCTACGCGAAGGCGGTCAACCTCACGCCGGAGGCCGAGCCGGACATCTTTCAAGCCCTGCGCTTCGGCGCGGTGCTCGAGAACGTTGTGCTGGAGGACGACCGAACTGTCAATTTCACGGACACCCGCATCACTGAAAACACACGTGGTGCCTATCCCATCGAGTTCATCCGCAGCGCGAAGATCCCGTGCCTTGCCGATCATCCGAGCGACGTCATCTTCCTCACGTGCGATGCATTTGGTGTCCTGCCACCGGTCAGTTCCCTATCGCCGGCCCATGCGATGTATCACTTCGTCAGCGGCTACACGGCCAAGATTGCAGGCACCGAGATGGGCGTTACTGAACCCCAGGCTACGTTCTCGCCGTGCTTCGGGGGCCCTTTCCTGGTCTGGCATCCAAACACGTACGCCGAACTCCTGTCAGCGAAGGTCAAACAGCACCAGGCTCGCGTCTGGCTCGTGAACACCGGGTGGAGCGGCGGTGCCTACGGCACCGGCACACGCATCAGCCTCAGACACACCCGGGCAATCATCGATGCGATTCATCGGGGCGTACTCGCTGGCGCCAAGCGACAGCGCGACCCGGTGTTCGGCTTCGACGTGGTCACCGAGTGCCCCAACGTCCCCGCCAACATTCTCGTGCCACGCACTGCCTGGGCCGACACGGCGATGTACGACGCGACAGCCGCAAGGCTCGCCGGCCTGTTTCGCGACAATTTCCGGACCTATGAATCCGGCGCCCGCGCGGACGTCAAGGCTGCGGGGCCGGCATGACGGCCACCTGCCCGCCCGCCGATGCCGACCGGCGATTGCGACGAGTGGCGGATCTCATGTCGACGATCCGAGTATGCGAACGCCGGTCTTGACGAGATCCCGCGGATCCGCGCTATCGCTCGCCAGGTGACGCGCAGAAACACCCCCAGATCTCGCACGAAAGGCGCTGACGAGGACTGGCGCACGTTCATGGCTTTCCCTCCTCGGAGCCTGTTTCCCTTACGAATTGATCACCCCGAAAATAGAAACCCAATCGATTCCACTGTCTCAGAGGGACGAAACGCCTCGTGTCGTTCGTGCGTCGGTAACGGGCGGGCGTCTGAAACGAGGACACCAGGCCCGCCTGGCCGAGCAGCGCCAGCACTAGTATCTCGATGATCTCGATCTGGCAGGGGGGGTCGATGGCACCTCGCACCCACGTTGAGCGGAGGAAAAAACTGGACCGAACGCTATCGATCGCCGCAAGGCCAGGTCGAAACCATATTCGGACTGACGCACGCCGCCGTCCGCGCGTCACGGCGCAAACCGCGGGCAATTGCAGCGACATCGCCCAGCTGCTTTCCCTTAGTCGACTGGATTCCACGCTTGCGCGGGCTGCCAAGGTCGCCCGGTTCGAAAATCGCGGCTAGTCCCAAGGATCCCGCTTCCGATTCGCAGCCCCATCGCGACACGCTCCAAGGTCGCGGCCTTCAGACCCAAGCGCCACACGCCGCAAGGACCCTGGCAGCCGTTTGGGGCCGAGCGCGGCGCGTTGTTGAGCACGGACGCTCGCCGGCAGCGTCGGCTGGCGTCTTCTCAATGGCCCTCACGAACGTCGACCTCGCGTTTCAGAAAGCATTCCTCACCTTGGCCTCTGCCCTGTGTTGGCGCCTTCGAAACTCGGCAGTTAATTGGTTCCCAACGCGCCCTAGGTCAAACAGCCGCGTGTGGGACGGCCTATCGGACGCCGTCGAGCCACCGAGCGCTCGAGCCGGATCATCCACTCTGCCAGTCGACGCACCCCGAGCCGGTTTTGAACGGACTGCGGCGGCTGGCCATCCCATCGCGCCCCAGCTCGACAGCTGTGTCCGGGGGCATCGACATAGAGACCGGGGCGGTACCAAGATCGGCCGAGAGCACGACAAGGTTAGCGGACAGCCCTCGTTGATGTCGACAACCGGCAGGTACGAGCTTTGAATTCCGCCCGTCGGACACTGTGTTTTTAAGGTGCCAACGGTAGCTGAGACCCTCTTTTAGGGTAGCGGAGGAGGAAAAAAGATGAACACGCGTATCGTTGGGGTGGTTAGTGCCCTGCTCATCTGCACAGCGGCCGTTGTCCGTGCCGATCCGGTGTGCGGCGTACCGCCGAGTTACGCCTCGTGGACGACCTCCGGGTTCAGCTGTATGGTCGGGAGTCTGGACTTCAGCAACTTCACGTTTCAGTCGCCGTCCATGTCTCCGACCGCGGTCTCGGTCGGGCCGCTCACGGACGCGAACGGCAGCGGCTTCGACTTCAACCCGAATGTGACGCTCGGGCCTAGCAGCACGACCGACGAGAAGCTCTCGTTTGCCGTCCATGCGACCGATCCCGCGGCCTTGATAAACGACGCGTTCATCTTCTTCAACGGGAACGGGATGGGAAGCTTTGCCACGAACTTCAACGAACTCATCTGCACGGGGGTGACGACCGCGGTGGGCTGCACCGCGGCGAACGAAGTGATGCTGGACGCCGCGAATCCCCCGATGAGTCTGCAGGATCACGTGACCTTCGGCGCAACAACGGATCTGTTCGTTTTGGCGGACCTCGGCGCGACGACTGGCATGAACGGGAGCCTCGATATCTCGGATCTGAAGACCGAGTTCTCGACCACCGCCGTCTCCCCGGTCCCGGAGCCCGCCTCACTGGTGCTCATCGGGCTCGGGTTGCTCGGGGTCCGGATGCGCGGCCGGAGGTCCGACACGAAACCTTCGCGGGGCGGCTCGAAACGAAACTGAGATGCCTTGAAACTCGCGCGCACTGTACCCGCCGGATGTGGTTCGAGGGGCGGAACGGACTTCCGCCCCATCTCACTTCTAAGTCGACCCCATTAAACTAAGCACCACAAAACAGCGGCGACGTGGGCCCCTCATGGCCAACGAGTTCCGCGCCGACGCGTCCAACGAACGCCGGTCCGCGACCCTCGGTCGGCAGCATCCCGCTCAGAAACAACAGATTGCCCGTTTGCACGGCTTCCGCATATGTGCCGAACGGCTGCGGTGGCGGCGTGAGCGTGAGGCCAGGTCTTTTGGTCGTGCCTCGGTGCGACCCGGGCCTTTACGGATTACAGCATCGCGACGGGCGTCAGCGCCTATGGGCAGTTCCTCTCAAATGGATTTGAAGGGCGGTCCTGTTGCCAACCGGTTCGTCAAGCCGCAACTCTGACGCTGACGGACCTCGCCCTGGTCGCGTCACGAGCCGATGTCATCGCGACCGCGCGTCTCGGCGACCGCGTCGACTGCCGCGCAAGTGGTCAGTTTCAAGGTCGCGAGACGACGTTTCCTGCAACCCCTCCGCGTCCGTGACGGAGCTGACGCAGTACATCACTGCTTCGGCATCTGGGGCATCATGTGCTCGTGCATCATCATCATATGCTGATGCAAAGTGAGCTGACCCTTTACGAGTTCACTGACGACGTCCTGGATCGCCGGCACCTTGTCGTCACCTTTCGCAGACGTCATTCTGTCGGTGAGCGACTGCAGGCGCGCATCTGACGCTTTCATGTCGGTCATCATCTCTTCGTAGTCCATCATCCAGCTCTTTTGCGGCATCGTCTGACCGTGCTGAAGCGGCTGCTGCGAGGAGGGCGACGTCTGCTGAGCTCGAACCGTCGCAAACGCGAGGACTGCGACGATGACGATCGCGCCGATGGGGAACAGTTTCATGGTTGACTCCCACGACGTTCGGTGCAGCGCGCGTGCCACCCTGCGACTGGAAATGACCGGGTACCCAGCGCCGCGCGGCGCGTGACGACGCTCCGGGCGCTGATCACCGGGGGCCGTGAGCCGCGTTTTTTGGAGCGCTTCTGGCGTTGCCGCCCGCGGGCGGCCAGGCGAGGCGCGCTGGTTGTCGGTCGCGTGACGAGGCGGATCACAGCCTGCCGTCCCCGGTGCCAAGGGCATCAGGGGGTGCGCTGTGCCGTCACCGTCCTCTCAACGGTCTGTCCAGTGATCCAAAGAGCGAGGACTATGATGCCGGAGTTCGGGAGACACATGATGTCTTTCGAACCAGTCACCGATTTCACGTCAGTCGATAGCAACTCCGATCCGCAGTTCTTTGTCCGATTTCTCGAGGCCGCGAACAGATTGCCGATCATCTGGACGAGTCAGCAGATCGCTCTGGACGGCCTGCAGTTGCAAACGGCGCGCGAGTGCTCGATCTGGGTGCAGCCTCAGTGACGACACATTGCAAATCGTCGAGCACGTCGGCGCAGTATGGCGAAGGATCCGCTTCAGGTGCCGTGCACGGCGGAGCGTGCGAAGGGTTCGAAGGAGGAGGGTAGACTACGTTGCAAGGCCGCCCAGGCGCTCGTCGAGAGCCCAGGGAACACCGTATGCCGTCATTTTGCGTTCGGCGACGGCGACACGTTTTCATCGCTGACATGGCGGATGCCATTTCTGGTGCAGCGGCTTCGGTCACCGTGCCCACTACGGGAGTGGCGGCCACCGGAGTACGGTTCTTAGCACCTCCGAGGAGATGCGTCAGGCGACCAGGATACCTACGAGCTATTCACCGGCGATCAATGACCAGTGTCCTGATGCGGTCCGACAGAAGACTTACACCCTCATGGGGCGTCGCTGACCCACAATCCCTGTCGTCCGCCACTCCATTCTCTGCTTCCAAACAGCCGACAAATCGAGCGGCAGTCGTGCCCAGGCCTTCAAACCAACTGTTTTCCGGGACGAGACGAGTCTGAGGCACCGCTCGGCGGAGATTGCTGCCACATCCGCATCTCTCGCCACGGATCTCGGATGCGGTGATCGATTGTGGCCACGATTTCTCCCTGTCGGTGGCTTCTCGCCTGTGGACCTCAGCGCCGCTCGATCTGACAGCCGCGACGCGAAGATTCAAGGATGGGCCGGCTGAATGATACAGACGATGCGTGGTTTCCTGTCACCGTCCCGGGCGGGTCTACAAATGCGCGAGAAAGGTTAATTCGTGGATGGTCATGGCATCGTCCATTCTCGAAGGCGACGGACACAGTCGTGCGCGTGTCCTCGAACACCCAGGCTCGGCTCGCCGTCGTTGCTGCGCCGAATTCGTTCAACGCCTGCGAGCCTTCCACGACAGATACGGCTTGAACACGACCGATG
>JBPYEE010000824.1:0-3671 GCA_051985095.1 Vicinamibacterales bacterium
AGACCGGAGCAAACCGAAGCGCTGGACCTGAAAACGTGAGCAAACTAGGCGGGACGAAAGCAAACCAGAACTCCTTCACCGCTCTCTGGACCACGGTATCGGGGTTCGAATCCCTGCCTCCCAGCCACAACAATCGCTTCAACAACAACGATTGACGCGCTCTCGGCCCGACCTCGATCGACTGCTTCTTTGCCCACGTTGGCTGGCGGGGCATCGTCTGGTCACAACCCATTGACAATCAAATGGTTAGAAGACACCGCGACAGGCGCACTGAGATCGCGATGAGACGTGAATGAGACACGCGACGGCAAACAGCGTTCACGGGGTGCCGCTGTGTTGGTTATTGGACGGCACAATCGAATCACGGTTCACTCATATCGAAGCGCCATCACCGGACTCAGTTTCGTCGCCCGCCGCGCCGGAAAATACGCCGCGCTAATTGCCACCACGGTTAGCAAGGCGCAGACCGCGACGATTGTCACAGGATCTCTTGGGCTGACATCGAAGACGAGAGTCGCAACGAGTTGCTGAATCGCGAGCGATGTTCCGACCCCGACGAGCAACCCAGGTACGAGCGGAACGAGGGCCTGCCGGGTGACCAATGCGAGAATGGCTGTGGCATCAGCACCCAGGGCGATCCGAACACCGATCTCCGCAGTTCGTTGCGTGACAGAGTACGAGACGACGCCGTAGATGCCGAGCCCGGCGAGCAGCAGACCCGCGCCGGCAAACAACAGGACGATGGTCAACTGAAATCGGCGTTGACCTAGCGAGTCCCAAACGATCTCGTCCATCGTGCGAGGTGCTGGGACCGCCAACTGAGGATCCAACTCGCGCAACAGTGACCGGACCATCCGCGACGCTCCGACAGCGTCGTTGGTTTTCAATGCAAGGGACATCGGAAAAGACCCGGGCATCGCCGTGGTCCAATACGGCAAGTAAATCTCAAGTGTCGGATCTGCGACTAGGCTCGTCGCGCGAACGTCGCCGACCACGCCGATGATGTCGAGGGCAGGTCCGGTTTCTGAGCCAAGCCGAAGTTGCTTCCCGACAACCTGCTCCGCGTGCCAGGCGCGGTTGGCCGTCAAGCTCGACACAATCGCCACTCGAGGACCGTCATCGTCCCGAAAGACTCGTCCTTGTTTCAGTGGAATACCCATCGTCCTGAAGAACGCGCCGTTGATGACGCGAATGCGAGCGCTCGGTCGTTCGGTCGGAGGAACGGGGAATTCATCGACGACAAACGTATTGCCCGGTCCCGTGCCGCCGCTCAACGGAAGCAGGTTCGACAATCCAACGGATGTGACGCCGGGAAGTACGGTCGCGCGATCAAGGACCGAGCGAAAGAAGGCCGTGCGAATAGGTGGCGTCGCGTATCGGCTGTTTGGCAGGGTGAGTTCGACTGTCAGGACATCGGCAGCATCGAATCCTCGATGCGCGTTCAGTACATGAGCAAAACTGCGGAGCAGTAGTCCACCAACGATCAGACAAATCACGCAGACCGCCACCTCCACGCTGACGAGCATCCCCCGCAAACGAACGCCCTCGCGACCCGCGCTCGAGGTGCGTGAATCCAACCGTAGTGCGTCCTGCGGATTGGCCTTACTCGAACGCCAGGCGGGCAGGACCCCAAACAGCACGCCGTCAAGAAGCGCGATGGCCACGGTAAACAGCAGGACGCGACCATCGACGTGGACTTCGTCGAGCCGCGGCAGATCGCCCGGCGCGGCAGCCACAATTAGACGCACGAGACCGTACGCGCCTGCCAGCCCGGCCACTCCACTCGCGGCGGCTAGCACGAGGCTTTCGACCAGCATCTGGCGGGCAATGCGTCCGCGGCTTGCGCCGAGCGCACTTCGCACGGCCATTTCGCGACGTCGTCTCGCCGCCCGCGCGAGCAGAAGATTTGCGACATTGATGCAACTGATTAGCAACACCGCGCCCACGGCTGTCCAAATCAAGACGAGCCCCGCCCGATAGCTGCCGGTGATTTGTTCCTGGAGCGGAGTGATCGTCACCGGATACTGCGTTCCCGAGGATGTCAGCCGCGCCAGGTTGACCTGAAGCACGTTGAGTTCCGACAATGCCTGCGCACTGGTGACACCCTCCTTGAGTCTGCCGATGGCTGCGTAGTTGAAAAACACGGTACGAGGTTGAAGGAGTTGCTGGGGCAGGGCGATCGGTTTCCAGATTTCGGGGCGCTCGCGCTGCGCAAAAATGACTTTCGCATACACCTGACTGAGCAAGGGAAAGCGAAATTCCCTCGGCAGGACGCCGACGATTTCGTACGACGTGCCGTCCAACAAGAGCGATTGACCAATCGCGCGCGGGTCCGCGGCAAACCGGCGCCTCCACAGATCGTCCGTCAGGACGATCACCCGGTCGCGGCCCGGTTCATCTTCCTGTTCCGAGAATGTTCGGCCAAGTTGCATCGTGACGCCGAGCATCGAGAAGAGGTTCGCGGAAACGCCGGCGCCGGACACGCGCTCAGGCTCGCCTGAGACGCCGAGGGTAAAAGACCTGGCTTCCAAGAGCGCTAGCCCCTCGAACGAGATCGACGAACGGCGCCATTCGGCGAAGTGTGCTGCGCATACGGGCACCACAGGGGGAGTGACGCTTCGGTTCACTTGGCCGATCGCGACGAGTTGACCTGACTGGCGATAGGAGAGGGGCCGAAGAACAATCGCCTCGACCACGCTGAAGATCGCACTATTCGCCGCGACGGCCAGCGTCAGCGTCAGGCCCGCGACCAGCGTGAAGCCGGGGCTCCGGCGCATCAGGCGCAGCGCATATCGAACATCCTGCCAGAGCCGTTCAACCTCCGCACCTGTGTGCATCTCTCTCAGCTCCTCTTTGGTCAGCGCCACGCTGCCGAATGCGCGATGGGCCGCCAGCCTCGCGTCGTTCGGTGATTTGCCGCGTTCGAGTTGATCCTCGATCTCCAACATGAAATGGACATCAAGCTCTCGGTCCATTTCCTCGTCCTGTGCCTTTTGCCAACGCCAGAACCGCCAGTCGCGCATGTCGCCCTACACGGGTTCCATCACGCGGGCGATGGCCTGTGCAAGCTGACGCCATTTCGAATGCTCGGCCGACAGCCGCTTCTTTCCCGCGGGTGTGAGCCGGTAGTACTTGGCATCTCGGTTTCGATCGGGCATCCGCTCCCAGCTCGATGCGATCCACCTGCGCTTCTGAAGGCGATGGAGGGCAGGATAGAGCGACCCGTGATCGACTCGGAGTACATCATAAGAAGTTCGTTGGATATGGGTGGCGATGGCGTGCCCGTGCAACGGTCCGAGCACCAGCACACGCAGCACGAGCATGTCCAAGGTTCCTTGTAGCAACTCCACCCGCGAATCTCGTCGTGTGGGCATGTTCTACGGCGACGCTGTTGACAAGCACGATCGACTGAGCCGGGCTCGAATCAACGCGCCCTGCTGCGCGGTGAACTGCAAACCAGGGTCGCCTGCCTGCGTCATCGTCTGTTGATCCCACGGAGCCTGCATGATGCTGACTGACGTATGTGCGGGCTTCGGCAGGAGGACATGACCGATCTCATGAGCGAAGACGAGGGCGAGAATCAGCGGTATCGGACGACCGTGTACGTGAGCGAACTCGTCAACGTGCTCTTTGAAGATCACGATGTCGGCACCGCACGGCGATGTCCCGGG
>JBPYEE010000825.1:0-4172 GCA_051985095.1 Vicinamibacterales bacterium
ACACGACGTCATGTTCAACGATTCGATCGGCACCATGATGCCGCACCCGCACCAAATGGAGGGCTTCGGCAGGGTTGACGGTTCAAGAACTGAATCACTGTTCAAGCGGCGACCAGTGCCTGCACACGCGTGATCAATCACTCCGATTGGTATCGGGCCCGGCACCGCGCGCCCGCGCGAGCGCTCCGGTAGTTAATTTCAGATCAGCCGGATTCTGCGCCAGCCTAGGTCGCCGGTCGATGGTAGTACTTCAAGAGACCGCCGAGGCGCTCCCGACAGCTACCAGCATGAGTATGAAATTCTTTCTGCCGCTCCGCTCCAGAAACGCCAAAGACTTCCCATCTTCTGACCATGCCGGAAGGAACGCGTTCTTCGATGCTGAGAGTTCCTGCTTGCGACCCTCCTGATCCATGATCACCAGGCGTCCATCCCTGTTGACAAACGAAATCACACCGAGCTTTTCAGGAGCCCACCCAAACGTGAGGCCTGGGGCGATTGGCGAATCAGACTCACCGACTATTTCTCCACGCAGTGTGAGCGTCATCGTCATCGGTTCCTCGACCCCTGGCGTCATGTGAACATTCGGATCGGTGCCAACCGCCGGCGGCATCGTCAGGTGGTGCATCACCTCAACAATGATCTTGAAATCGGGATTAAATGGAGCGGCTTGGGCCGACTTCCAAGCCCAGTAGGCAGGCGCCCACGCGGGTTCCTTCTCGACCTGTGTGAGTTGTCTGGTCGCGAGGTCAAAAACAAAGTACCGCGGACGAAACGCCTGCCTCCGATCAGGCGGAGCAATATGCACACAGAGTTGCGTGGCGTCAGGCGACCAGGTCAGCCAGTACGGGTCGCCATTCAGCTTTCGTCCGTCTAGTTCAACAAGCGAGATCGGCGCAGAGATCGATAGGCGCGTCGCATCGATGGATGCACCTGTGGCGATAGCCAATCCAAAGGTGGCAGTCACCCACACGCATACTGAGGCGACGATACGGAACTGGCTGGCGTCGCGCTGCATGTCAGTCGACCTTACCGTCGCAACCGCCTTCATAGCGCCTCCTGTTTGCCCTGGCCACATCCCGAGCGTCACCTTCACCGCATTTGATCCACTCGTCTCGCCGATCGTCGACCATCCGGAAGCGCGCGCACGGTCATGGATGTCACGAACGTATACCTGGTCGTTGCCGACAGGTGGGCCCGAATGAGCCTCCGGTGTCAGCGCCCTTGTCTGGCGGCGTTCGCAGGCGTTCGACCTCTCCGGGCCCGCTTGCAGAGAAAGACTCGGCCCAGACAGGATCGAGAGACCCGGCTTGAGCCGCAGCATTCGTCGAAGGCCGGAACCCTCCGACAATTCGGAGGCCGAAGACGCTGAATCGGCCGCCTACGTGGCTGCTGGAGAAGTCTCGGGCGGGATGGGACCTCGCCGCCTGCACGCGTGTCGTCCCAGCGTCGTCGCTTGGACGGCACTGGGCTGCGCCAACCCACACCGGCGCTGATTTCAATAACACGCCCGGTAGGAATGGATTAGCGGCCGCGGCTGTCTGTCTGGCCGCACTCGTCGACGTCCACATGAGCATAAGGGCGCCAGTCAAAGCCGACCACGTTCGCGTCACAGCGGGCAATCCGTTTCGCTGGCCACGCGTGGCATCTGGCGCCGTTCCGAACGGCCTTCATGATACGGACGACCGAACCACTGCTGATTGCCGTGCGGAGAACGGCTTCGTCTGGCGGAAGAGGGGCATCCAAAAAACGAGCGAGTCGAATCGCAAGTCGGGAACGCTCGCAAAGTGTGACATGCACCGCGATTCGCCATCAGATCGATCGCGGCCAGAAGATGATTGGTCACGCAACGCGCTCCTGATGCGTCCGGTAAGCTGTCCGACCCGCCGACAGGCGATATTCGACCTTCTGAGCCTATGGGAATAGGACGGATGGCAGGTATCGGTTGAAGGCTGTATTCTTTGAACAAAAAGACTGGATCCGCGCGGGGGTTTCTTGATTCAAGCGGCAAGACCGACGAGTGGTCCGCGCCGACGGTCTGACCAACAATCTGACCGACTCGACTCTCAAGTCCACCACACTCGGAACGCACGGAGGTGCCCAACGAGGACTGCTTCGGGCGTTACGATGACAACAGCTGATCGCCGCTGATTCCAGACGCGCGATAGCAAGATCCACAAGAGCCGGTCGGCTTGGATCAAACGAACTCGGCGAGGCCACGATTGCTGGAGGACCTGGAGTGGTGTTGCAACCCAGAATTTCGAGTTGCAATGCGGCCCGAGAGCACATCAGAAACTGTTCGGCCGCAGGTTTAGAGAAATCGGTGACACGCGCTGCGCTGTCTGCGCCTGTGCTCACAATGAGAATCGGGTCGTCGTAGAGGCGTCTGGCTTAGTCATGCCAGCGAAAGACTACACAGGATGATATCCATTCACTTTGTCGTCAGATCCGTCATTGTGAGCACCTTCGTCTCCGCTGCGATTGTGTCGTTCCCAACCAGCGTCGTCGCGCAGGAGACCGATGCGTCGGCATGGTTCTTCCCCGCCCCGTCGATGCGCAGCAGCAGTCAACCCAGCAAATCGAAGCGGTTGAGGCCAGCGGCGAAGAGACAGGGCTGATCAGACCGAGCCACGTGCCGCGAAGGCTCAGAAGCCGCCACCCCAGCCGAAGCGGATTCTCGGCATTATGCCCAATTACCGAGCGGTCAGCCCGGAAGAAATTCCGCCGCTGTCGACGCTGAAACAAGCTTTTAAGATCGCCGCCCAGAACAGCTGTGATTATTCGTCGTTTCTGTTCGCCGGCTTCACGTCTGCGATTACTGAACGGGATGGCGTGCACACGCGACTGGGCAGCGGCCTGACAGGGTTTCGCGAATATTACTGGCGCGGATGCCGATAAGGTCGACGGCAACTACCTGACCAACGTGGCGAAGCACGCCAGCGCCCGCGCGTGTCAGGTTTATCTTCAGCGGCTGTCGGCCACGGTCCTCGTGACGGTCGAGGACAACGGCGTCGGGTTCGACATGGCTGGAACGCCAGGCAACGGCAAAGAAAGAGGCCTGGGATTGATGAGCATTCGCGAGCGGGCTGCGAAGCTTGGCGGCACGATGCGCCTCGAAAGCACGCGCGGCAAGGGCACGCGAGTCACCGTGGAGCTGCCAGCGTGCATTCGGCAGCGGGCCGAAACGTGCGGACGAATCTCCCGCGCTCGCGCGGGTCGCAGTCGGAGACGTGGCACATGAGTAGAATCCGGATCCTGCTGGCCGACGATCACACGCTCGTGCGACAAGGTTTTCGCAAGATTCTCGAGGAGCGGCCGGACTGGGAGGTCGTCGCCGAGGCCGACGGACGCGACGCGGTCCGTCAGGCGTCGGTCATCATGCCGGACGTTGCCATCCTGGACATTGGCATGCCTCGGTTGAACGGCATCGAGGCGACCCGCCAAATCGTCCAGCATACGCCGAACACACGAGTTCTCATTCTGTGCATGCATTCCGAAGAAGCCTACGTCATCCAGGCGCTGAAGGCCGGCGCACACGGGTATCTCCTCAAGGATTCAGCCGACGTCGACCTGATTCGAGGCGTCGCCGAGATCGCCGCAGGCAAATCATTTTTCAGTCCCGCCGTCGCCAAGATCATGCTGGACGACTACGTGCGTCATCTGACCTCGAAAGGGATCAGCGATCGGTTCGACTCGCTCTCGGAGCGTGAACAGGAGATTTTCCAGCTAATCGCCGAGGGACACAGTAACAAGCAGATTGCCGACCTGCTGTCGGTCAGCCCCGCAACCGTCGAAACTCACCGGGCCCACACTCTGGAGAAACTCCACGTGCACGACGCGGCGGAGCTCGTTTTGTACGCCGTCCGCCGCGGCGTGATTTCCTGATCGACCCATCCCGTCTTGTCGCGGAACAAATACAGTCGGGACCGGATGGCGCTGTGGCAGCAGCGTCCGTAGAGTGCAGGAATGGCATTCAGCGCGGTCACGAAGCGAGCAAGCCGAAATGTGGTCGTCTTTGCTGGCGTTGAAGGTCTGCTCCTCGATCGGTCCGCCACTGTCTTTGAGGGCGCCTCAGCCATCGTCGATGTACTGGAGCGCCGGGACGTGCCGCTGGTGCTGTGTTCGGGCCGCACCCGTGCGGAGCTGGAATATATCCAGCAACGCATCGGTGTCAC
>JBPYEE010000826.1:0-8134 GCA_051985095.1 Vicinamibacterales bacterium
GCACGACGCGCCAGACCTTCTGTTCGCCGCTGAGATGGCGGCGCAGCATCGACAGCAGCTTCTCCAGATCGATCCGATCCGTCTTGGCTCGCCGGGCGCGGCGATTCACCTCGATGCTGGACGAATCCACGACGAGGTTCTCAACGCCTAGGCTCGTGAGATACCGGTGGACCCAGAACCCGTCCCGTCCCGCTTCGTAGCAGCTGGTGACCGGCGTATCGGCGGGCAACCGAAACCGACTCTTCGCGGCCGCAATCTCCTCGGGGATTCGAGCCCAGGCGTCCGCGGGCACCGTCCGTCGGCGTGTACGTTGCCCCACGCCTGTCATGAAGCCCACCTTCCATTCCCGTCGGCCAAGTTCGATCGCCATGAGCAATCGTCCACCAGCAGTTGCGATAGACTCCTCACGTTGGGTCGTGGCTGTCATGATTCGCTCCTTTCAGGATGGTGATCCTCGAGAGGAGCTTAACAGTTGCGACCCACGCACCACGGGGCTGCAATTCGAGCCGCCCTGCATATTGTCTCTACACCAACGTCTTCCGGCGCCTGCTGCGCGACAGTGGCGTGAAGCCACTGGTCCTCCCGGCGTGGAGTCCCAATTTGAAGTCATTCGCCGAGCGGTTTGTCGAGTCCGCCAAGTCCGAGTGTTCGGAACGCATGGTGCTGCTGGGCGAACCGCACCTTCGAGCGGCCGTCCGAGCGTCATGGATCATTATCATGAAGAACGCCCGCACCAGGGCCTCGGCAACGAACTCATCGCGCCCAAGGCCGTGATCGGAACAGGTCCGATCGAATGTCGTGAGCGCCTCGGCGGCCTACTCAAGTTCTATTACCGCGAGGCCGCGTAGCTCCGTCGATCAAGTTTCTGCACAGGACGCGGTAGGCCTTTCGACCTGCCGCCACCTCATTTCGTCCGGTTCCTTCACGCGGGATCGGCACCTTCTACCGCCCGGTCCGTGGCTTGTCGGGTTCTAGTCAACTTTCTCTGGCGCGCCTGGTCCCATGCCAGCAACCAGAAGCCAGAGGTCCTCATCCTTCGTCCCCTCGTAGTGCGTGCCGTTCGCAAAGTCGTGAATGTACGATCCCTTCGGCATTCCGACTGTCTTGTCCTTGTCGACGGACGCTCCCGTGCCGATATACATGCGTCCGCCCATGACCCAAACGAATTGATCGTTGGCGTGGCGGTGCGCCGTGCTCCAGCTATTCGGTGGCCGGCGGACGAACTGAACGTAGAGGCCGGCCTTGCCCGGCTCACCAAAGACGTTGGTGAATGTGCTGCCGTCGGCTGCCTTGGTCCACACCCTGTCTTCCACTTTTTTGGCTACACGCGCAGTCGGGTCGACATTTGGTCCGCCAAGGGTACGAGGTGCCTCGTTGGCCGGGCCGCTGTTAGCACCACCCATTCCGATAAAGAACAGCGTCACTCCATCCTGCCCCACACCGTCGTAATGCATTCTGCCGGGGACTTCGCTGACCACCGTGCCGGCCTTCAGGGCATCCACTCGATTCCGATCTTGAACCGGCCCTGTTCCCGCTAGGAACGTTCCCTCGAGCACCGTGACATAGCGTTCCGTCGGGTGAGTGTGGGGGGCGCTCCAATTGTCGAATGGGCGTCTCAGGAGCGAGACATAAATTCCGCCCGGTTTTGACGCGTCGCCGTAGAGCGTGAGACTTCCACTGCCATTCCGCTCGACCCACGGAATCTCTGCCGGCAGTTTGTAATCGCGGATGCTGCGATCCAACGTGACGGGGGCCTGTGCTGCGACCGGCACGATGAGGCCAAGCTGTTCACTGATGACGCCTCGTTTGGGCGTTGCAGGCCAGATCGGGATGCTCGCGCAGATTGCGAATGGGACGATCAATCGAAGCAGGAGCTTCTGTGGTTGAGACGTGGTCATAATGCGCCCTCCAGTCAGAAGATAGTTCGCGTTGGCGGGGGCCGTTCACGGAAGACGCGTTGTTCCCCTTTATCGCGTAGCCCACTTCGGACGGCGCAGATTAGCACCGTGGCGTAGCTCGGAGCCACCGAAAGGCGCCCAGCGCAGCCGGCCAGCGGCCGGTCCTCCACCTGATGCAAGGCCACCCCTGGCTTCGCAACACCGCGAGCACGATCGGCGATGGACGTGCCATTAGTCAACGCATAGTCCGGCGCAAGGAGCCAAGCCTCCTGGCAGACGTCGTCGTGAAGAGAGGGGCGAAGCGGAAGCTTCCTCGAAACCGCGCGGATCTTTTTCGAAAACCTCGCTGTTGCCGATTTGCGGCCGTTTTGGGGTTCGCCATCTACTCTTGCCGATCTCCGCAAAGATTGGTAGGGTCCCGGTTGCTTGAGGAGGTGCCGAATGTCTGAGACGTTTCGAACTTCATGCACGGACCTCCATCTGTGATGGGACATCACGAAGGGTACTGAGATCAAGGATACGACGAGCCAGACGAAAGCAGCGCGTGACGTACCTTCCGTTGTCGCTCATCACACGCTTAACCGCGTGTACGTGATCGACGAGAGGAATTTCGGGAGGGGTTCGCGACGAGTGTCATTTGAGTGTCATTGCCGCGCAACCATCTTAAAAAGTCGGCAAAAGCTGGAGACGCGCGGTTGGCGTGTGATGCGCATTCTTCCCGTCGGATAGCGATAGAATCGGTCCGATCGGAGAGGTCTCATGCACCGAAGTTCCAGGAATCCCGGAGCGATCGTCGTGCTCTTTGTGGGCGTCGTGGTCTTACGTGGAATGATCGAAGGGCGCGCACAATCGCCCGCGCAGAAGCCTTACACGCCGCCGAAGACCGGGTGGGGCGATCCCGATCTGCAAGGCATCTACAACTACGCCACGCTGACGCCGCTCGAACGGCCCGCGCAGTACGCCAACAAACCGGTTCTCACCGAAGAAGAGGCCAAGGCCTACGAGAGCCAGTATCTCGATCGTCAGGCGGGGAACACGCTCGTCACCGCCGGCTTCGACTGGTGGGATCCGGGCACGGCGCACCTCGCGGATCGCCGGACTTCACTCATTGTTGACCCGCCGAACGGCAGGACGCCGCCCATGACGCCGCAGGCGCAGGCGGCCGCGCGCGGACGAGGACGCGGTAACGTCGCGACGACGGACAATCCTGAAGATCTGGGATTGAACGTCCGCTGTCTGCATTATCCGACGGCGGGTCCGCCGATGATGCCGGGGATGTACAACGTCGACGTGCAGCTCGTCCAGACGAAACAGTACTTCGTGATCTTCAACGAAATGATTCACGACGTGCGAATCGTGCCGCTCGACAACCGGCCGCACGGAACGATGCAGCAGTGGTTCGGCGACTCGCGCGGCCACTGGGAAGGCCAGACGCTCGTCGTCGAAACCGTGAATATCAGAGTGCCGTTTCGAGGATCAGACGATCATCTGAAGCTGACGGAAAAGTTCACTCGTACCGACGCGAACACGATCGACTATCGGTTCACTGTGGACGATCCCACCGTCTGGACGCAGCCGTGGACCGCGTCTTTGCCGATGCGCACCTATACTCTCGGATTCTTCGAGTATGCGTGCCACGAGGGAAACGAGAGGAGCATGGTGGCGACGCTCAAGACGGCGAGGATGGAGGACAAGCAGAAATAGGACAGAAAGCACAGTGATGAGGGCAGAGGGATGAACCACGTTGTTCCTATCGGAAATTCCGCCGCAATCCGAAGGGGCCGCCGATGGATTGTCATGAGGCCTCTTGTCCCTACCAGAAACTTTGATTGGCATCTCTGAAGCGCCTCCGCCGTACCGGTTGTCAGGCTCTCCGGCACGCAACTTTTAGAGTCCGGAAATCAGTCGCCAATCCACTGAGGCAACGGCTGATCAGCGGACAGTCCGATGGGCAAGTCGTGTGCTGTCGGCAAGCCTGCGTGAATTGACCTGTTCGGGCTCGGCCCAAATCCGGTCGGCGCGGACTGCGACGATCAGTGTTGTCCCTACCAGAAACTCCATCGGCACCTCAGTGGCGATCCCAATCCGTCGTCAGGATCTCCGACAGGTAACTCCAGAGTCCGGAGTCGAGCGGCTACATCGCTGGGCAACGGCGGAACAGTGGCGGAGCCAACGATGAGTACATCGTGTGACGTCGGCGGTTGCGTGAATTGAGCGAACCTGCTGTGGTACCCGTCCCAGCGTGGCGTGAAGGGTGCAGAAATCAGGTTTCGCGTTCTGGGCACCGTGCGCGAAGGGAGGAGCCAATCCGAGGTGGATGCATAGAATAACCGTTTCGGAGGTTTCGTGTTCTTCTCCCTCTGGTACACGGCGCTTCGGTGGGTGCTGCAGCTGGCGGTCCTGAGTGTTCGGTCGAACGAGTTCAAAGACTTGGAAATCGTCGTGCTGCGGCACGAACTGGCCATCCTCCGACGACGAAGCCGACGGCCGACGATGTCGTGGGCGGACCGGCTCTGCCTCGCGGCCGCCAGCCGAGTCTTGTCACGGGGACAATGGCGCGCCTTCATCGTGACGCCGGCGACGCTGCTCCGGTGGCATCGACGTCTGGTGGCGACTACTCCTTATGCGGAGTAGTCGCCACTATGCCGGGTCCCGGGCTATGCCGAGCGGACGAACGTTCGAGATTGCGTCGAACCGAAATTACGGTCGACCGTGAATGCGCGACTCCCGATCGCTCGGCATAGTTTTCTGGTCTCACAGGCTGTCCAAGAAGCCCAGTAGCTGATCCCCCGGTCGATAGCGCCTGAAGCGGCCCTTCAGTGGTATCGTCTTCGCGAGCGCCTGTTCCTTCATGGCGAGCGTCGCTTCGAGATAAACCTGCGTGGTGTCCAGCGACTCGTGCCCCAGCCAGAGGGCGATCACGGACCGGTCCACCCCCGCTTGAAGCAGCTCCATCGCCGAGCTGTGCCTCAGGCAATGTGTGGTAATCCGCTTGTTCTGGATCGATGGGCAGGCCTTGGCGGCTGCGGCTCGATACTTGGCCACGAGATATTCCACAGCGTCGGCACTCAGTCGAGTGCCGTGAGCCGTCGGGAACAGCAGGTGCTCGTTGCCACGGGGCGGTTCGCGCAACCACGCCTTCAAGACGGTGACCGTGGATTTGGCCAGCGGCGTACATCGCTCTTTCCGTCCCTTGCCGATGACTCGCACGTGGGCGCCGGTGTCGATAGTCACGTCGTGCCGCTTCAGCGCCGTCAGTTCGGACAGCCGGAGGCCTGTTTGGACGAACACCAAGAGCAACGCGTAATCGCGGCGGCCAAACCACGTCCGTTGATCGGGCGTGGCGAGCAGCGCCTCAATCTCGGGTCGGGTGAGAAACGCGATCTGCCGTCGGGTAAAGCGTTTGGTGGGAATCGCGAGCACGCGCTGAATCTGAGCTGCATGCGCGGGGGCTTCGAACGCGGCGTACCGAAAGAACGAGTGAATCGCGGTCAGGCGCAGATTCCGGCTCCGGACGCACACCCGTCGCGTGTCCTCGAGGTGCTCGAGAAACGCGCTGACCAACGGCGCGCCCACCGCCTCGAAGGTCAGGCGCGCGGGCGGTGTGTGCAGCCGCTCGTGGGCAAATTTCAGCAACAGGCGGAAGGTGTCGCGATAGGACGCAATGGTATGCGGACTTGCCTGCCGCTGACGCTGTAGGCGATCCGTGAAGAAGCGTTCCAGTAACGGCGCCAAGAGTGTGGGGCCCGTCATGACCGATCCTCCCACCGGCGCTCCAAACGGCGCATGGCTTCGTGCATCAGCTCGGGCCACGCGCTGAGATACCAATAGGTATCCGCCACATGGACGTGTCCGAGGTACGCCGACAAGATCGGCAGGCGTCGATCGGGATCCTCGCCGCGGCGGTACCACCGCCAGAGCGTTTTCGCCGCGAAGCGATGCCGTAGGTCATGAATGCGCGGGCCACGATGATCCGTGCGGCCCCGCAACCCGATCTGCCGGGACAGCGCATAAAACGTGCGATGAATGTCGCACAAGCGATTCCCCCAGCTCGACACGAACACATACGACGAGACCGGCCGTTGCCGCCAATGACGGTGCCGGCGGGCGAGATAGTCGGCCAGCACTCGACGCGTCGAGGGATGCAATGGCACGAGCCGCGTTTTCCCGAACTTGGCCCCGCGGATGGTCAAGACGCCGGCCTTGAGATCGACATCGCGGAGCTCAAGATTCCGGACTTCGCCCAGGCGCATCCCAGACACACTCAGGAGCCCGAACAGGCAGGAGTAGACCCAGGGACGTAATCGGCTGCGTTCAGAGCGGTAGGGCATGTGACGCGAGGCTCGCAGGAGATCACGAATCTCCGCATCTGAATACAGGTATGGGCACGCACGTTTCGGCCGATACGGCAGCAAGCCGTCTGGCGGGATCTCCGTGCGCGGGTCCGTGGCCTGGTGGTACCGCGCAAAGGTCCGCACGATGCTCAAGCGCCGGGCCCATTCCGACGGTTGCACGGTCGTGGATTGTTGCGCCCACGAGCGCGCCAACGCCGTCGTCACAACGGAGGCCCGATGCGCCTCCATGAACGCGACGAACTGGGGCAGGAGCCGACCAGCATCGTGCAGCCGAAAGCCCCAGCTGCGCCGCACGATCAAGTACTCCTGCACCGCTGATCGCAGCGACGTCATTGCGCACCTCCCGGCCACGGCAGGGCGAGCGTGCGTAAGGCATCGAGGTCGACTTTGGCGTAGATGGTTGTCGTTTGCGGGTTGCGATGCCGCAGGATCTCGCCAATTTCGGTCAGCGAGGCCCCCCGCCGCAACATCTGCGTCGCCAAGGCATGGCGGAATTGATGCGTCCCCGTGGTCGGGGCGACGACATCCGCCCGCTGGAGGGCATGGCGAACCACGCTGCCGATTCCACCGGCGCCCATCGGGCCGACTGGCGCGCGCATTCGCAAAAAGACGCGCCGGCTCGTGTGGGGCGCGCGTCGGTGCCGCAGATAGGCAGCAATGGCCGCGCCCGCATCGGCCGGCAATGGAAGCATCGCTCGTACGCCGCGTTTCCCTTGGACTGTGATCTGTCCGGCTTCCCAATCCAGATCGCCTACCTCAAGAGCCGCTACCTCGCAGGCTCGCAATCCCAATCGCGCCAGCAACAGCAGGATCGCGTAGTCGCGACGACCCATCAGGGTGTATCGATTGACGGACGCCAACAGCTGACGAACAGCAGCCGCTGAAATCGCGCGCGGGATCGACGGCATCGACCAATCGGCCACCGGTGGGATGCCGGCCGACAAGTCCAAGGTGATGTCACCTCGACACCGGGCATACTGCAGAAACGATCGGAGCGCCGTCGTCATCAGCTTCGCTCGCTTGCGGTGGAGCTGAGGTGCCTGGCGCTGAACGAATCGCCTGAGATCCCGGGCCCGCAACTGCGAGAGCCTCACCCGTCCGTGTCCGAACCTATCGGTGAGAAACTGCCGGATGAACGGCAGGTAATTGACCACGGTGACCGGTTCCAAGGCACGCTCGTGCTGGAGGTGTTGCTCGAAGGCCTGGATCATGTGGTCCACCGGCGTGACTCGGTGCGGCTGTGTCGTCTCAGGAGGAATGACACCCTGACGCCGGAGGAAGGTCAGGAACTGTTTCAGCGCGGGCGCGTCCTGTTTGTGCAGCTCGACCCGCTGCGCGCGCACCTGTAGATATCGTGACGCATCCTTGGTCGACACGCCGCGGCGCGTGACGGCTGCACAGCCGACCCATGCACTGAAGCCGGTCGCCAGTAGGATTTTCCGGTACCGGGAATAACGTGCGTACCCTTCCTCGCGCATCCAGTGCGCGAAGGCTCCGATGTGTGCCGCCAGCGGACCGGTTGGCGGTCGTGACAACACCAGGTCGCCGTCGACGACGTACCGCATAGTCAGCTCCTTTCTCCCCGTTCAACGGGGCACGAAGGAGCCAACTATGCCGAGTTTCTATCGATGAACCGAGGCCAAACATGGCCGGATTGCCAACTGACTCGGCATAGTCCGGGACCCGGCATAGTGGCGACTACTCCTTATGCGGAGTAGTCGCCACCAGGCGTCGATGCCACCGGAGCAGCGTCGCCGGTTGACGATGAAGGCCCGCCATTGTGTCCGTGACAAGACTCGGCTGGCGGCCGCGAGGCAGAGCCGGTCCGTCCATGACATCGCCGGCCGGCGCGTTCGTCGCCGGAGAATGGCCAGTTCGTGC
>JBPYEE010000827.1:0-5722 GCA_051985095.1 Vicinamibacterales bacterium
CTCGGATTTCGGGTCGGGTGAGACGATGGGGCGAGCTGCGCGGACAGGGCGATTGATCGTCGAGTGCACAGGCCTGCTCCAACCGTTGCCAGGCATGGAACCGACTCGGCGACACTTGCAGAAACCGCAGGAGCGCCCGCAACGGAACAAATTCCCGGGCACGATCCACCGCGCACAGAATCCTGGTCTTGGCGCGAGCGTCCGGTAGGCGCTCGTGCGCCAACGTGAATCCCGAGCTTCGCAGCAGGGCCAGGGCGAGTCGAAGGAGTGCGGTGAGCTTCCTCACGCGTCGCCGTAGCTGCAGGATTTCTCGCTGCAGTTCCGATGCGCTCAGGTCCAGCACGTCCAGGCTCACGACGATCTTGGGTGCCTTGCCACGCCAGCTACGAGCTGTCGAGCGAGGGACGCCGAGATTCGTGACGATGGTCACGTCCCCGCTGCCGCGGACGAGATCTCGAAGCCGATGGTCGTAACGCTGCTGGGGGCGCCCCGTGGTCATCATGGGGGATGATCATCGGCCGCGTGCTCGCGCCGCTCAACTACTCGAGGACATTGCGGGCCGTCCGCCGACGCGAGACGCCGCTCAGTGACGACAACTCGCGCGGGAAAGTGCTGAATGTTTCGTGGGGACAGCTCCGCGAAGCGGTGCAGGAGCGCGTAGTGCGGCAAATCCGCATGCTGCGTGCGATGCGGCGGGAGCTGGAAACGGCACTACGGACTCGCCTACCCAGGCACGAAGGGGGAAACCCCGGACACGAGCCAAGGCGAATCCTACGGGTTACCGCGCCAGCTCTCGACCCTACCAGCCGCACAAAGGTGCAGCCGGACTTGCGTACGGAGGACGTGTCGAAGTAGAACTCTACGGTCTCGATCGCTCGCCGAAGAATGGCCGGTTTTGCCCTGTCCACGAATGGCCGGTTTTCAACTGTCCACTGACGCTGTACTCAACCTCCAGCTGACTTATTGTGGATTGTTGACTTCGCCAAGCACGAACAGGTGCCCGTTGTTCTGAGCATAGAGCCTGCCCGTGTTATCGATCGAGAATGGGGTGTAGGCTGCCCCGATCGCGAGATTCGTGAAGACCTTGAACTTCGGTGTTGTGAAGACACCGCTGTGACCCTGATCGAGCACATAGACGTTGCCGTCCTCGCTCGCGACGTAGACGTTGCCTTGGCCGTCGATCGCCGGTGCGTTGATGCACCACTCGAAGCCATGCGGATGCGTGCCGTCGTCGACACAGGTGACCGACCCATCCGGATTCCGGTGGCAGCTCCGCGTCTCCGTGGACTGGAACTGCCACTCCGGCTCCAAGTCCGAGTTCACTTGGGTGATGTAGAACGGCCCCGCCGGGATGCCGGTGGAAGCGCAGACGATCGTACTGTTCGACGTGCCTGTGGGGTTGCAGTAGAAGCCGGCCTCCTCGTCGTAGTGGTTGTCCTTCATCACGATCGAGAAGTCGTTGTTCTGGCCCGGGACCACCGCCAGCGTGTCGTCCCAGCCGAAGTCGAAGAACTGCTGGAACTGGCCGGAGGAGCTGAACTTGAACAGGTGGCCGCGGGCGATGTTGTAGCGCGAATAGGCCCCGAACGTGACGCTGCCGTCCGGGAGCACGGTCGGCGAAGCAGTTCCAGAATCCAGGATTCGGCCCGCCGCCGTGTCGTTGGTATCCGGGTCCACTCCGGTCGGAGCGTTCCAGGCGCACTTGCCCTTCTGAATCGGATTCGCTTGAGTGGCCTTCGGGATGAGCACGCCACACCCGTCGTTGATCCCACGGTCGCGGAGCGAGGCCGCCCATTTGAGCGTCAGGTCGGGATTCGCGGCCACCAGATAGGCGTAGCGGCTGTTCAGGTCTGCCCGGCTGGCCGTGTAGATAGTACCGTCAGACGCAATCGCCGGGGCGATGTTGAGTCCTGCGCGCTGCGGACCGCAGGCCGAGGATGTAGGTGTCGCGCTGGGGAACGGCGGCCAGGGCACGTCGACGCCGTCGGCGGAAAACGCTCTCACGCAGATAGTTGGTGGGTTGGCCGGAGCCAACAGATCAACGTAACGAACCTTGGTGACCGTACCGTCGCTGCTGACTTTGACCAACCAGCTGTCGACGAAGGCAGCGCGGCTTGGGGGGAGGGCGACCGCCCTATCGTACCGGGAAACGTTGTAATAGATATTGCCGACGTTATCCGCGCTGAGCGGCCCTGCCACGAAGGTGGTCGGGTCGATCGTACTGAACGGATTTATCCGCCCGAGGGCTGCGCCCGTGTCCTTGTCGAGCTTGTGGATGGTGCCACCCAACCCAGGTACGTAAACGAAGTTGCCGGTCAGGACGCCGTGGAAGACCGGCTCCCAAAGTGTCTCCGTCACGAGTCGACGTGGCTCGGGTTTCCAGTCACTTTCAAAGTTCCAAATCGTGACAAGGCTCCCGTTTACCCAACTGAGCCGCTTCTCATTCCAGATCTGCGTGTTCCAAGTGTTGTTACCCGTGAAGCTTCCGGTTTTGAACTCCATGTAGACGTTGTTGTCGGTGTCGATCAGCGGTACTTGGTAGTGAACCAGGAGCGAGTCGCCTGAGACTGCCTCTTCTTGCGAGGTAAATGGATCGTAGACGATGTCCGCGAGAATTGACGTTGCCGCCTGACCGTCAGTCGTCACGAAACCCTGGTGCTGGGGATTCTTGCCCCACTGAGACCACGTGACGTCATCCTGCTCTTGAGCGGCTGCGCGGATCAACCAGCGACCTCCGATACCACACAAGGCCACCAACGGCGAACATACGAGAATTCGACGAGCCCAACCATTTCTGCTCATGAGCCGGCCTCCTCCTCTGTTTCCTGCCTGGTATGTATGTACGCGATTAAATGTGTGCCGCCGCCAGCTGAAGTCAACGGCGTTAACGAAGATTTTCAGGTGGAAGCTCGACGATTGGAGTCAATACACGATGCAAGCCAATGTCAAACAGTTGCTTCGTCCCTGTCGTTGTTGAAAACTCGATCTTTGCCAAATGAGCGTCATCCGCCGTAGATCAGCTGTGGCTAGGATGTTTAGTCCCACGGTGTGGTGGTGGCAGGATCCAGGTCACCATCACCGTCAAGGAGAGACTGTGGGACAGATACTTCACGGCTGCGCCACGACCACTCACGCCATCGGAGCGGCAATACAGCGATCGACGGCTTCGATCCAGGCGTTAAGCGCCCGCTACGGGGTCAATCCGAAGACGGTCGCCAAGTGGCGGAAGCGCACCAGCATCGAGGACCGTCCGATGGGGCCCAGCCGGCCCCACTCGACGGTCCTGTCCGCCGATGAGGAAACGCTGATCGTCGCGTTTCGTCGGCAGACGCTGTTGGCGCTCGATGATTGCCTGTATGCGCTGCAGGCGACGATCCGCATCTGACGCGATCCGCGCTGCATCGACTCTTTCAACGCCACGGGATCAGTCGCCTCCTAACTGCGGAGGGCATAGGGCCCCGCCGAAAGTTCAAGGCCTATCCGCTCGGGTACGTCCACGTCGACCTCGCGGAGGTCTGGACTCAAGAGGGCAAGCTGTATCTGTTCGTCGCCATCGATCGGGTCAGCAAGTTCGCGTTCGCGGAATTGCATGAACGGGCGACGCGCCGGATCGCCGCGGATTTCTTGCGCCGACTCATCGAACGGGTGCCGTTTTACATCCACACCGTGCTCACGGACAGCGGCTTTCAATTCAGTGCGCCCAAGGGCGGCGGGAGCGTTCCGGAGATTCGGACGATGCTCGCACGCCACCAGCCCTTCCGAGCCCATGCTTTTGACCTGGCCTGCGCTCAGCACGATATCGAGCACCGGCTCACCAAATTCAATCATCCCTGGACAAATGGCCAAGTCGAACGCATGAACCGCACGATCGAGGATGCGACCGTCCGGCGGTTCTACTACGAGACCCACGAAAGCCTTCGAGCGCATCTGGCGACATTCCTCGACGCGTACAACTTCGCGAAGCGCCTGAAGAGCCTTCGTGGCTTGACGCCATTCGAGCGGATTTGTCAGCTCTAGACAGAGGAACCGAAAAGATTCAGACTCAGTCCCTTCCACCACACCGTGGGACTAAACATCTAATGAAGAGTCCGTCGACGCAAATCGGTCATCAACGGTTCGAGATTTAGTCGAGCTGGGATTGGTCCGCTCTCTGGCGATACTCCCGCGCACAAAGCGCGGAGTTCGGCGATTGCCGGCCTATCGCTCTCGACAAGATGGTCAACGACTTCATGCACGGACCACGCGTTCGGTGTCGGCCGCCGCGTTCGCATTCCTTCGGGCACCTGCTCGAGTTTCCGCTCAAAGGCGCGGAACGCTGCACGCAGCGATGACGACAGCTTGGCGGCAGACGACTCGGTGCCTTGGCGCCGAAGGTAATCGAGAGCCGCAACGCGCTCAGGGCGATCCATTATCGTCGCGTCATGTGAACGCCGCCTGGCTGCGAGGGGACGCGAACACGGCACCGGCGGCGTTCTCTTCCGCCAATATAGCGAACCTGCAATTCGTGAGCGACGAGTTTTTGCCGACCACAGCGGTCGGTGCCAGCGGCAACGTCTTGGTTGGCACCGACGATAAACTCCGCGATCGGCATCCGAGGCAGACGCGTCACCGGCACGACGATATGACGATGTTCGCTATCGTTCAATCGCTTTGATGCCAGGGTTCCGCAGCTGCGGCCGCTCGGCGGGCACCGATCGTCGCGGCGAGGCTCACTTCACACGCGTTAATGTCAGCGGGTTCTTCACCCCTTCAATAGTCAGCTCGATCGCATCACCGACAAGCCGACCGGTGGCGTCGACGTTACGGCCGTCGATTGGGCCTGTGGTGAGTGCGAACGCGGTGCGAACAACTTTCCCGTAAATGATCTTCGCCGACTGCTTCCCCACCGTGAGTCGGCCTGTTATGCGCTCTCCTTGGAGTTGAAGTTGGAGCACGAGTAGGTTTCCAGACACGGTCGTGCCTTCCCATCGGCCATTCCACACACTGTCGGTGTTCTGGCCGGCGAGCAGCGTGAGGGCATAGCTCGGTGCGTGCCGCAGCAACGACATATCGACGCTCGTCGCCCCCGGGTGACCGGCCCCGCAGATGATCGCGATCGTCGCAATTGCGAGAGTAGTTTTCATCTCGACACCTCAGTTCGCGTAGCTTCGTCGCGTAACGCGGTGTGCCCGGCCGGGCAGGACGGCCGGCTCGTCGTTGAGAACCTGGCAACAAAATCCTGCATGACCCGAGCCGGTGCAGATGCTGGGCCGCCGTACTCCGCAAATATTTCGTCCGGCCGGTTTTGGCGGTTGAGTCGACAATCGGACGCTTCTCCGTCGCCAACGGCTGAGCCGGACTTGCATTAAACTCCGCACGCTCAGCCAGAAGTTGTCCGCACGTTGGCGCTTCGGTTCGCGAAGCTCAGCATTTGGGTTTAGATGCTGCTGTGTGCACGAAGACGAGATCAGATCTTCGTCCAACTTTCGGTCGGATCAAGTTAATGACGGAGGACAGGGCAATCCGGCTGGAGTCTTGAAGACGAGCGGTTGAACTCTCTGTTGACAGCATGGCGCTCCTTCAGATCTTCAAAGCACACTGACTCGAGAATCGCGACGCGCACGGCGTCGTGCTAGGATGCGCGTGAATGGCCCCGTACCGCATCGGCGCCGGCTTCACCTGATAACCCCCTGCCCCACTGGCGCGTCGCGCCACTCGTGTGCCCGTTTCGAACATCACCCTG
>JBPYEE010000828.1:0-14681 GCA_051985095.1 Vicinamibacterales bacterium
GGCGGCGCCTTCAAGTTCCGCGGCGCCTTCAACGCGCTGTCGCGTCTCGCGTCCGGCGAACGCGCGCGCGGCGTCGTCACCTTCTCGTCTGGGAACCACGCGCAGGCGATCGCGCTCGCTGGCCAGGTCCTCGGCATTCCTCGCGTCATCGTGATGCCGACCGACGCGCCGGCAGTGAAACGGCGCGCCACGGAGGGTTACGGCGGCGAAGTGGTCGCTTACGATCGCGACCGCGAAGACCGCGAGGCGATCGGCCGCCGCCTCGCCGACGAGCGCGGCCTGACGCTGATTCCGCCGTACGATCATCCGCACATCATCGCGGGACAGGGCACGGCGGCACGCGAGCTGATCGAAGAAGTCGGCGCGCTCGACTACCTCTTCGTGCCGTGCGGCGGCGGCGGCCTGCTCTCGGGTTCAGCAATCGCCGCGCACGCGATGTCGCCCGGCTGCACCGTTGTTGGTGTCGAGCCCGCCGCCGGCGACGATGCGACGCGATCGTTTCGGACGAGACAGCTGCAGAGGGTGCACAACCCGCAGACCGTGGCCGACGGCGCGCGCACGCCGTCGCTCGGTGCGCTGACGTTTCCGCTGGTGCTGCAGTACGTCGGCGACATGGCGACCGTCGACGACCCGTCGCTCCTGCGCGCGATGTTCTACCTGTGGGAGCGCCTGAAGATCGTCGTCGAGCCGACGGGCGCGCTTGCCGCCGCCGCAATGCTTGAGAGCGGCAGCAGGATCGCGAACAAACGGGTCGGCGTCGTAGTCAGCGGCGGCAACGTCGACCTTGCACAAATGCCACAGTGGATCGGTTATCGATAAGCACGGTCGGTGATTGCTCGCCCAATCGCACGATTCGCACACACCGCCCGCAGGGACGCCGATTTTCGCGCAGGCCTCCGATGAGGGATGCCTCGCGCGACGGGCCCGCCGCTGACGTGATTCCTTAAGGACGTTTTCCGGCCGGCCTTGGAATGGTCCTACGCATCTTCGAACCACGCGCGCAGGTGGCGTGCGGTGTCAGGACCACTCGCGTCAAGATCCCGCTCTGCTCGTCGCAAATCCTCTATCGTGTCGATATCGTACGCGCGGCGCATGAGCTGCGGGTCGATGCCCAACGCGGTTGCCTGTGCGAGCGTCTGCGACAGTACCGTCGCACTCCCCCATGACACGCCGTTAAACAGTGTCAGATGCGGGGTCCGCATTCCAATCATGTAATAGCCGCCGTCCTCGGCCGGGCCGATCACGACGTCGTCCGCTGACCGAAGCCCCTGCCCCGCGTCGACCAGATCGCGCGCGGTCAGCAGCGGTACATCGGACCCGACGAGGACGGCACATCTGTGGCGATCATCGACCAGCAGACGCTCGACGGCCCGACTCATCCGCTCGCCCAGGTCGCGACCCTGCTGTGCCACCAGTGTCGCCTTTCCGCGCACCAGGGTCTGAATCTCGGCCCGACCGTCCTCAGGCGTGAAAAACACGTACGGATCGAAATGTTCGCCGGTGCTGCCGACGAGTTCGATCGCGTCAGCGATCAGCGCGACCCGAAGCGCGTGCAGGCGCGCGGCGGCAACATGGGGCGCCAGCCGGCTCTTGCCTCCAGCCGAGGGCGCCCGCGCGATCAGCGCGATTGCGGCGCGTCTCACGCCCGCGCAGTCGAGGTCCGCCGCGCGAGCACCGCACCGCGCCCGCGCCACCAGTACGCACGAAAGCCGAGCAGCGCCAGCACGATTGCACCGTACTTCAGTGGACGGCTGACGTCGGCTTTGACCAGCCACCAGTAATGCACGACCGCGATCACGCCGGTCGCATAGACAAGGCGGTGCAGTTGATTCCAGCGTCTCCCGCCGAGGCGCCGGATCCAGCCGGCGGTCGAAGTCACTGCCAGGGGCAGCATCGTCAACCACGCGGTGAACCCGACCGTGATGAACGGCCGCTTGTAGATGTCCGCGCCGACCGACTTGGCCAGGTTAACGACGGTCGACCACGCCACGATCCCATCGGGAAAATCGAGGCCGGCAAACCGATCGACGATGACGTAGGTGAGAAAGTGCAGCGTGCCGTAGAAGAACGCGTAGAGGCCGGTCATCCGTCGAAACTTGATCAGGGCACGCCAGCCCGTGATCCGTCGGAGCGGGGTGATCGCCAGTGTGATGCACACGAACCGGATGGTCCAATCGCCGGTTTCGTTGGTGATGTCGCTCAGCGGGTTCGCACTCAGGTGGCCGGTCAGCCCGGCCCAGATCAGCCAGGCGACCGGTCCCAGCGCCGCAACGAAGACAATCGGTTTGATGACGACGCGAAGGAAGCGATCGGACGTCAATAATTCTTCCGCAGGTCCAGCCCCGCGTACAGCGACTGCACCTGGTCGGCGTAGCCGTTGAACATCAGCGTCTTGCGGCGGAAGAACTCGCCGATGCGGCGCTCCGTCGCCTGGCTCCAGCGGGGATGGTCGACCGTCGGATTCACGTTCGCGTAGAACCCGTATTCGTTCGAAGCCTGCTCCTGCCACGTGTTCAGCGGCTGGCGTTCGACGAACTTCACCTTGACAATTGACTTGATGTGCTTGAACCCGTACTTCCATGGCACCGCGAGCCGCAACGGCGCGCCGTCCTGAGCCGGCAACACCTCGTCATAGAGGCCGACGACGAGGATCGTGAGCGGGTGCATCGCTTCGTCCATTCGCAGCCCTTCGCGGTACGGCCAGTCGAGGACCGGGGACCTCAGGCCGGGCATCATGCGGGAGTCGGCGATCGTCGTGAATTCGACGAACTTCCCTTTCGAGGTGGGCTCGCACCGCTTGATCAGGTTCGCCAGCGGGAATCCGGCCCACGGAATGATCATCGACCACGCCTCGACGCACCGATGCCGGTAGATGCGCTCCTCGAGCGTCTCGCCTTTGAGAACGTCCTCGAGGTCCATGACCCCCTTCTTGTTGCATTCGCCTTCGATGCTCACTTTCCACGGCTCGGACTTGAAGCGCCCTACGTTGGCGGCCGGATCGGACTTGTCAATGCCGAACTCGTAGTAGTTGTTGTAGCTGGTGATGTCTTCCCAGGCGTTGAGCTTCTCGCCCTGCACGCTAAATGCACTCTTCTGGATGTCGGTGAGCTTCTTGCCGTGTGGCGCACCCTTCGCCTCCAGCAGCGCTTCCGATCCCAGGATGCCCGTTGCCGCTGCTGCGCCAGTGACCGCCGCGGCACGCAGAAACTCGCGCCGTTTCAGGTAGAGTTTCTTGTCGGTGATTTCGGAGCTGCGAATGTCCGAAGGGCGGTTAATCAGCATACTTCCCATTATAGAGACGCCAGAGCCGCTCGGCTGTTACGCCGCAAAAATAGGCGCTCACGGTCAAGACGTTGGTGGCAGACCGCCGGATCCACCCGTCCTGCTCCCACCGACGCGCGGAGGTGACCGCGGCCAGCGCCGAACAAAGCGGGCGTCCGTGGCGGCGCAGGCGGCGCACCAGCTCAACGTCCTCCAGGAGCGGGAGATCCGCATACCCGCCGATCTCGTTGAAGAGCGTCCTGCGGACGAAGATGGCCTGATCGCCGTAGGGCAGGGTGAGCAGGCGGACGCGGAGCCGGACCGCCATTTCGATGACCCGCGCCATCACCGCCGGCGAGTCCAAGGCGAAGCGAAAGCAGCCCCACGCGCCCGGCGCTTCGCGCCCCGCGGCGGCCAGGGCGTCCGACCAGCCGGACGGCAGCTGCGTATCGGCGTGCAGGAACACCAGCCAGTCACCCCGCGCCACCGAGGCGCCCGCGTTCATCTGCCGGGCGCGGCCCCGATTGGACTCGACCCAGACGATATCCGGTCGACGGGATCGGAGGGGGGCGAGCGATTCGCGATCGTCGGGAGTCGCCGCGACGATGACTTCGCACCCAGTGAGGTCAGTCGCCTCGAGTGTTCGTTCGAGCGCGGCGTCGTCACGGTACACGGGAATGATGACGCTGACGGCAGGCATCTCACGCCGAGGCACGCGGCCCGCCGAGACTCTTCCGGGTCGGCGGGCATCGTTCAGACCTGAGCGGTGAGATCGTATGCGATCACTGCCCGAATCGCCTCCGTCGACCTGGAATGCAGACATCCGCTGCAGGCTGGGTCGACGAAGGCGCAGGCTTCACGTGGCCCGACGCACGACCGCAGACAGGCCAAACAGAAAGGTCCCGACCAAAAGCAGCTTTCCGGCGCTGGGGACCGCGTTCAACAGCGGAACCGTCGACGCCGCGGCCAACCTCGCGCCACGGACGAGCAACGGCGCTACCACCACGACCATGGACGCGGTTGGCGCGGCGCTCGGCTTGGGCGTGACGGACGGCGGCTGGACCGACAGCGCGTAGCCGAACTGGCCCGCGAGAGCGGCCACGAACGCCGCGATCAACAGAACACGATACCGTTTGCGCATTCCGCGATTTCCTTCACCTGACCTGGACCCAGTCCCACTGGACGCACACGTCAGGTCGGCCGCGCGCGTTAGTCGCATTTCAAGCCATGTGCCGCCGAATCACGCACGGAATCAAGGACTTTCCGCTCACGGGCTGAACTCGAAAGGCGTTTCGCGGAACCGGATTTCACAAATTGTTCCGGCGATCAATCCGTTTGGTGTACGCCGCTGCACAAGGGGATCGCTGGTCGGGCACATGCGTGGTAACCTCGCCGGCGCTGGACGCTACGAAGGACTCCCATGACTACCTCGACCGCAGAGGAGTATCCGCTCCTGATCTCTCTCGCCGTCCACGAACTCCGGACGCCTGCGAGCGTGGTGAGCGGCTACCTCCGGATGCTGCAACGCGATTTGGACCTGAATGATCGGCAGCGTAAGATGGTCGACGAGGCCGAGCGGTCCTGCGGGCGGATCGTCGCGATTCTCAGCGAGTTGAGCGACGTCGGCAAGCTGGATTCGAGTGCGATTACGCTCACACGCCAGCCGCTAGACCTCTTCACCGTGGCCGCAGATGTGGCCGAGCGTGTGCAGGAAGGCAAGGACCGCGGGGTGAGGCTTGTGGTCCGCGGGACCGCCTGCGGCGCGTCGATCGTCGGCGACGCGCCCCGGCTAAGCACGGCCCTGGACGCGATTTTTCGAGCAATTTTGCGGGAAAAAGCGGGACCGAGTACGGTAGTGGCCGATCGTCGCCTCGAACGGAAGGGCGCGGCCGCCTCGGCCGTTCTTGTCGTCGCCGCCGAAGACAGCGTAGCGGCCGCATACGATGCACCGCGCGGCGTGTTCGATGAGCACCGCGGCGGGCTGGGACTCGCGTTGCCGCTCGCCCGTCGAGTGATCACCGGCCTCGGCGGCGCAGTGTGGTCGGCGGCGGAACCCGAGGCGCTCGCGAGGGGGTCGATCATCGTTCGATTGCCAGTTTTGGAGCCGCATCGTTGAAGAAGCCTTATGTGGCGATCGTGGATGATGATTCCGCGTTCGCCAATTACCTGAGAACGTTTCTCTCGCTCCGCGGCTACGAGACCCGCTCGTACTCGCGTGGCGACGAGATGGTGGCGGCGGTGAAGGCAGGAGACCCGCCCGATATCGTGCTGCTCGACGTGCTGATGCCGGGTATGAGCGGCATCGACACGCTTCGCGCGCTGAAAGCGGCGAAACCCGACCTGCAGGCGATCATGCTGTCGGGCCGCGACCACGCCTCGACGATCGTCGAGGCCGTTCGCCTGGGCGCCGCTGACTACGTTGTCAAGCCCGACGATCCCGAAGGTCTCGGCGAGATTGCGCTCGATGCGGCGATCAATAACGCCATTGAAAAGACGCGTCTGGTCTCGGAAATCACCGAGCTGCGACGCCAGCTGAGCGACGATCAGGATCGCGCCTTCCTGTTCTGGGGCGACAGCCCCGAAATGAAGTCCATCGCCCAGGTGATCGAACAGGTGTCGGACAGCGACGTCACGGTGCTGGTGCGCGGCGAGAGCGGCGTCGGCAAAGAACTCGTCGCCCGCGCCATTCATCAGCGCTCGCCGCGCAAGGATCGGCCGTTCGTCAAGGTCAACTGCGCCGCGCTGCCAGCCGAGCTGCTCGAAAGCGAACTGTTCGGCCACGAGAAAGGGGCCTTCACCGGCGCCGCCACCACCCGCGTCGGCAAGTTCGAGCAAGCTGACAACGGTACGATCTTCCTCGACGAGATCGGCGAGATGAAGGCGGCGCTGCAGGCCAAGCTGCTCCACGTCCTGCAGGATGCCCAGTTCACCAAGCTTGGCAGTAACAAGGCGATCAACGTCGATGTTCGCGTCGTGGCTGCGACCAATCGTGATCTCGAAGCGATGTTGTTACGCAACGAGTTCCGGGAGGATCTGTATTACCGGCTGAAAGTAATCGAAGTGACCGTGCCGCCGCTCCGCGAGCGTCGGGCCGAGGTTCAGCATCTCACCCAGTTCTTCATGGACCGGTACGCGCGGCGCTACAACCGGCCCGCTCGGGAACTGTCGCGCGACCTGCAGCAGCTGTTCCAGACCTACGACTGGCCTGGCAACATCCGCGAGCTCGAGAACATGATCAAACGGATCGTCATTCTGCAGGACGAGCAGCTCGTCATCCGGGAGATGACCGCGCGCACGCCGCGCGCTGTCCCGGCCTATGCGAGTGCGGGAGCGCCCAACAGCGCACCCACGGCCGTCGCGCTCGACGAGGCCGACGATTCCAACACCCAGGAAGACGAGGAGCCGCAGCCGGAAGAGCCAGTGGCGATGGCGCCGGTCGGGTCGCGACTTGCGAGCGTGGCGAAAGCGGCTGCGCTAAAAGCTGAGCGGTCAATTATCGAAGACACGCTCACGCAGGTGCACTGGAACCGCCGCCGTGCGGCCGAGCACCTGGGCGTCAGCTACAAGACGCTGCTCAACAAGATCAAGGAGTGTGGTATCTCACGGAAGTAAACTAGGAACTTTTCTTCCTCATACGGCGTCGCGTTACCCACCGCTGGAGACTTTTTCTTCACTCAAGCCTTCGCAATTTCCAATCAGACGACAACTTTGCCGCCGTGGCACCGCCATTGCTCCCTCGGCCCCACGTGTCGAGCATGACTCATCCGGAGCACTGTTACGACGGGGGCGCAGCCCTGAACGGCAAACCGCAAGTGCTGGTCGTCGACGACGACGTCGCGATGCGCAATTTCCTTCGAGACTTCCTGGTCGCGCGCGGCTATGCGGCGGTCACGGTGGGCAACGCCGAAGACGCAGTGGCACGGTATCAGACCGAGCGCCCGGCGGCCGTGATTCTCGACGTCGTCATGCCGGGCGCGATGGACGGCCTCGAGGCCCTCGCGGTGCTGAAGAAGATCGACCGCGAAGTCCCGATCATCGTGCTCTCGGGCCAGGGGCGGACGACCACAGTCGTGCAGGCGATGAAGCTGGGGGCGTCGGACTTCGTGAATAAACCGTTCGACGCCACGGACCTGGAGGTGCCGCTGAGCAACGCGCTCAGGCAGCGGCAAGTCAGTCGAGAAGTCGCGACCCTGCGCGAGCAGCTGCATGCGCAGGAGCATCACAAACTGCTTGGCCGCAGCGAGCATATGGCCGAGATTCGCGACCTCATTGAACGAGTCGCCGACACCGACGTCACGTGCCTGATTCGCGGCGAGAGCGGAACCGGCAAAGAGCTGGTCGCACGGGCCCTCTACGCATCCTCGCTTCGACGCGACAAGCCCTTCGTCAAGGTGAACTGCGCGGCATTGCCGACAGAGCTGCTCGAATCAGAGCTGTTCGGCTTCGAGCGCGGCGCTTTTACCGGTGCCACCCAGCACAAACCGGGCAAGTTCGAGTTTGCCAATCATGGAACCATGTTTCTGGACGAGATCGGCGACATCAGCTTTCCGCTCCAGGCGAAGCTGCTGCAGGTCCTCCAGGACGGCGAATTCTCGCGCCTCGGTGGCAAACACGACGTCAAAGTCGACGTCCGCATGATCGCGGCGACCAACCGCGATCTGGAACAGATGGTCGCCGACAACCATTTCCGCGAGGATCTGTTTTTCCGCTTGAACGTCGTGTCCATCACGCTGCCACCACTGCGCGACCGTCGTGATGAGGTGCCGGCGCTCGCCGAGTACTTCCTGAAGAAGTATTCCGTTCAATACAACAAACCATTCACCACGCTGTCGACCGACACGATGCGGCTGTTCATGGATTACGACTGGCCAGGCAACGTGCGCGAGCTCGAAAACCTCATCAAGCGGGCCGTCGTGCTCGGCACGGAGGCGCCGATTCTCAAAGAGATCCAGCACGGCATCGCGATGGCGGCACATCGGGTGCACGCGCCTGCTGCCAGCCGTTCGTCACCATCATCGGGGCAGCCGGCCAACGGTGGAAATGGCCATCCGATCGCGCGCGCGAACGGCACGACGGTGACCGCCCAAGGCACGCCGTCGGCGACGCCACCCGCCCAGATGACGCCGGCCCAACTCGCCGCGGCTGCGGCGGCCGAAGGGAACTACTCGCTCAAGGAGATCTCGCGTGAGGCGGCGCGGCAGGCCGAACGGGAACTGATCCTCAAAATGCTCCAGCACACGCGTTGGAACCGCAAAGAAACAGCCGAGATCCTCGGCATCAGCTACAAGGCCCTACTCTACAAGATCAAAGAAAACGGTCTCGACAGGGCCTCATAACGTGATGACTAGCAGTTCGTTCTACGAAGAGGGCAGCAAGCTGCTCACACCCGGTGCGTTCGAGTTCGTCCTCGACGCCGAACTGAAGCGCGCGCTGCGATCGCAAAACTTCCTGACGCTCGTCAACGTCGAAACGAGCCGCGAGTGGGAAGGCATGATGGTGAGCGCCGACGTCGGCACGCTGCACGATGTCGCGGAAATCATCGGGCGTGAGGTGCGCGACACCGACCTGCTCGGCCACACCGAAAACGGGACGCTCGCCCTCGTACTGCTCGACGCTGACCTCGACCACTCGATGCTCGTCATCAACCGGGTCGTATCACGGATTGAGAACTACAAGTTCCCGGCCGCGCTGCGGATTGCCGTCGGCGCCGCGTGCTGCCCGGTGCACGCCGTCGAAGCCGCATCGTTGAAGCAGGCGGCGCAGTCGCGGCCTGTCGTGACGTGGCGCGGAGGGCTGCGCACGTCCGCCGGCCAGAATTGAGGAACTCTATGCCACATGCCCCGCGTCATCCGTCTCTCGCCGTGTTGGTTGGCCTGACGCTCGTACTCGCTGCGTCGCGCCCCGGTCTGGCCGCCGACGACAAGAAGTTGGCAGCCCAACCGCCGGCAACGACTGACGACTATCGGCTCGGGGCAGGCGACAAGCTGCGCATCGAGGTGTACAAGGACGCGCAGCTGTCGCAATCGGTGCAGATTCGGCCAGATGGCAAGATCACGCTGCCGCTGATCAGCGATCTCGAAGCCGCCGGCCACACCCCCCTCGAGCTGGCCGACACGATTGCGACGCGGTTGAAGGAGTATGTCAACAACCCCGTCGTGACCGTCATCGTGGTGGAAGCGACGGCAGCCATTGCATACGTCGCCGGCGAGGTCAACCACCCCGGCTCCGTCGCGCTCCAAGGCGGACCGCTCACGGTGCTCCAAGCGCTGGCGCTCGTGGGCGGGTTGAAAGACTTCGCCAATGCCAAGAACATCCGCGTGTTGCGGCGATCAGACTCGGGCGTGCAGACGATCAACTTCAATTACAAGGACGCGATTCGTGGCGCCCCCGCTGTCTACCTCCGACCGGGGGACACAGTCGTGGTGCCCGATTAGGCGCGCGACGTGTCCGCGCGGAACCCTCGGAACCGGTTCGTCGCTCTGATACTCGCGGCGCTGGTGATCGCTCTGGTCGCGGCACCCGGCGCCGCGGGTCAGGATCGGCCGGCGCCTTCGACCGAGCCGTCAGCGCCGCAAGTGGCCGGATGGGTGTTCACGCCCATGCTGATCTATTCCGAGAGCTGGGACAATAACGTCCTCTTCCACAATCAGGGCGATACGACCACCGGCGACTTCATGACGGTTCTCAACCCACGGGGCTCGCTGAACTACAGCGGTCGTCATACGCAGTTCTCCGGGAGCTACGACGGCGCCTTCCTCCTCTATCGCACCCTGAGCCCGCTGGATAGCTACGACCAGCACGCGTCGGTGTCGCTGCAGGAGCAGGTGACGCGACACCTGACCCTCTTCGCGACCGACACAGGCGGGATCACGCCGACGACCGCCGCAATTCAGTTCTACGGTGTGCCGTTTCTGCGCATCGGATCACGCATCGACGAGGCGCGGAGCGGGATTCAGCTGGCTGTCTCGAACCGCACTTCGCTGATGGTGGCCTACACCGCCGAATGGGTGGGCTTCGATCAGACCGCGGCGTTTGGCAATCAATTCCTGGCCGGCGGTCGCAGCCAGGGACTCGCGTCGACCTTCAAACACCGGCTCAATAGCCGTGTCGCCCTCATCGGCGACTACAACATTCAGCACGGCACGGTCCACAACCAGTTCGGCAACTTCAATGTGCAAAACAGCACCGCGGGTGTCGAATACCTGCTGAGCGACGTGACGGCGGTCTCCGTCGAAGCCGGCGTATCGCGCCTCGGCGTCAGCGGCTTCGGCCCGGCCCGAACCGGACCGGCCTGGCGCGCAGGCCTGACGCGGCAACTCCACAAAGCGGCGCTCGAACTCAGCTACAACCGGACGTTCGTACCCGCGTTTGGTTTCGGCGGCACGATGCAGAACGAAGAAGGGACGGCACTCATCCGTCTGCCACTCGGCCGCCGCGTGACAGCGCGGTCCTCGCTGGCGTGGCGCCGTAATCAGCCGCTGACGATCGGCGAACCCAAGCTGGTTTCATGGTGGCTCGAAAGCGCGATCGGCTACGGCCTCACACCATGGCTTCGCGTCGAAGGCACTTACAACGGCGCGAAGCAGACGGTCGCGGCGCCCGGGGGCACTTTGACCTTCGCTCAATACGGATTTCAATTCGTCCTCAGCCAGCCGGTCAGGATTCAGTGATGGAAGAGACGCACGTTCACGCACTTGATTATTGGTCGGTGTTCCAGCGCCGCAAATGGTGGCTGATCACGCCGCTGCTGCTCTCGGTCGTCGTGGGGGCCGGGCTCGTCCGATACCTGCCGAAGGAGTACAAGTCGAGCGCCACGCTCGGCGTGGCGGCGCCGATCGTTTCGCCCGCCCTCGTCAATCAGTCGGCGTCCCTTGACAATCAAGAGCGCCTTCGCGCCGTTTCGCAGCAGCTGCTCAGTCCGATGATCCTCGAGCGGGTCGTCACCGAAGAACGGCTCAACACCGGAGGGCCCCGGGAGGATCAGGTGGCTCGTCTGCGGAGCGCGATCGAGGTTACCGTTCCCGATCCGGTTGCGAACACGGCGGAGCCGCGGCGGCTGGACACGTTCATCGTGTCGTATTCGGATGCCAGTCCGGAGCGCTCGCGCCGCATCGCCAACCGCCTGGCGACCGTATTCGTCGACGAAAACTCGAGCGTTCGCACTGAACACGCGGAAGACACTTCGGCGTTCATCGCGACCCAGCTGCGCGCCAGTGAGGGCCGGCTTGCCGATCTCGAATCACGCCTTCGCGGTGCGAAGGAGGTCCACATGGGCCGGCTGCCGGAGCAGACCCCCGCAAATCTGCAGACGCTCGCCGGTTTGCGGCAGCAATTCGAGGCCAGCGCAACGGCGCTGCGCGGCGAGCAAGATCGCCTGTCGATGCTCGAACGCCAGCTCGATGGGGTGCAACAGGGCCGATCGGATGTGTGGATTCCGTCGATCCGCGCCAACGGAGGCTCGGCGACTGGCGCCGTCCCGTTCGAGCCCCGTACCCTGACGCTCGAACGGGAGCTCGCTGCTGCACGCGCGATGTACACCGACAAGCATCCGGACGTGCTGCGGCTGGAGGAGGAGCTGGCGGCGGCCCGCAAGGAAGCGCAGTCCGACAAGGCCCGCCCCGAAGTCGATCGGATGGCCGAGTTAAAGCTCGATCCCGCCTACCGCCAGCTGTCGGCTGACCGGGAGATGACGCAGCTGCGCATCCGGGAGCTCGAGCGGTCCGGCACTGACCTGCAGCGGCAGATCGCCGCCTACCAGGCGCGCGTCGAGGAAGCGCCTAAAGTCGAACAGCAGTTGGTTGCAGTGCAGCGCGACTACGATCTGGAGAAACAGCAGTACTCCGAACTGTCGGCGAAGCTGCACACGGCCGTCCTCGCGGAGAACATCGAGCGGAACCGCCGGGGCGAGCAATTCATGGTGCTGTACGGAGCGTCGCTCCCTACGACACCAACCAAGCCGATTCCCTGGCGGATCATGGCGGCGTCGGTGCTCGCCGGCATCGTCCTCGGTGTTGGGCTCACGCTCGGACGCGAGTATCTCGATCGATCGGTCCACAACGTTCGGGAGCTCAAAGAGGCGTTTGATCTTCCCGTTCTCGCCGAAATCGCCCACATCGAATCGGCGGAATAAGGAGTCAGATGAGCCGCCTCCAGCAGATTCTCGAAAAGGCCGAGCGAGACGGCGGGCTCCGTCGCATGCACGGTCTGATGGAGGCTCCGGCCGCAATTGCGACCGGGGCCGCCCCAATCGAGCCGTCGCCATCGAAACGCGCCGAGCTGGCCGCGGCCCCGTCGGTGGCGGCTGTCGGGTACGTCGTGAACGGCGTGCAGCTGGACCGCCGCCTGGTCGCCGCCGTCGCGCCCGCGGCAATTACCGCCGAACAGTATCGCGCGCTGCGGACGCGAATCCTGCAGGCGAACACGGGGTGCGCGGTCAACGTGGTCCTGGTGACGAGCCCCGGACGTGCAGACGGCAAGACGACGACCGCCGCGAATCTTGCACTGACATTGGCGCAGGACTTTCAGCGTCGAATCTGCATCGTGGACGCGAACCTGCGGCATCCCCAGCTCCATCACGTTCTCGGGCTGACCGAGGGCGCCGGACTGGCCGAGGTGCTCGCGGGCGAGCTCCCGCTCGAGCAGGCGCTGGTCATGCTGGAGGACCACCATTTGTCGGTGCTCTCAGCGGGCGTCCCCCCCGCACGCCCCGCCGAGCTGCTTGGGTCAATCGCCATGCGTCGCGTGATCGACACACTTCGATCGAGTTTCGACCGTGTGGTGATCGACGGGCCCGCCGCCCTTCCGCTCGCCGACATTGCGATCGTGTCGCCGCTGGTCGACACCGTGGTGCTCGTCGTGCGGGCCGGGATGACGCCGAAACCTGCCATCTCGGAAGCGGTCGGCAGCATCGACGAGGCGAAACTGCTCGGGATCGTCTTGAACGAAGCGATGGGGTAAGCGAGGTACCCGGGGCGCCATGCAGTTATTCAACCGGCAGATCTCGGCCAAGGGAGCGACCGTCTTCGGGATCGAGATGCTGCTCATTCCGAGCTCCATACTCGTCGCGGCGCGCGTCAACGGGTCGGCCGATCCGGTGGCGGCGGATCTCTGGCAGATCCTGCTCATCACGGCGCTCTGCGAACTGTGCCTGTACTACAACGATCTGTACGACCTCACGGTCGTTCAATCGCTGCGTGAGCTTCTGATCCGCGTGCTGCAGGCCGTGGGCACGGTCGCCATCGTGCTCGCGGTCGCATACCTCGCCGTCCCGTCGGTCATGTTCGACGCGGGCACAATCACGACGGCCTTGCTGCTGTTCGTCATCGGGGTGATGACGTGGCGCGCGGCGTTTGCGAGCTTCGCGTACGACGCCCGCCTCGAGGAGCGGATTCTGATCATCGGCACCGGGCGGACGGCGCAGATGCTGGTGCAGCAGATGGCGGCGACGCAGCAGGATTTCCCTTACCGGCTGGTGGGCTTTGTCGCCGACGGCCAGGGGGCTTATCAGGTCCGCGCGCATGACGTGCTCGGCACAATGGCCGATCTGCAGCGCCTGATTGTCGACCAGCGCATCGATCGTGTGGTCGTCGGGTTGTCGGATCGACGCGGTCGTCTGCCGATCGAACCGCTCCTCCGGGCGAAGCTGGCCGGCGTGCGCGTGGAGGATGCGACCACCACGTACGAACGACTCACCGGCAAGATCCTGATCGACGACCTGAAGCCCAGCTGGTTGATCTTCTCAGATGGCTTTCATGCATCGCGGGCGACGCGTTCGGCCAAACGGGTGATCGATTTGTCCGGCGCCATCATCGGATCGATCGTCGCCGCCCCGCTGATGGCGCTGATCGCACTTGCCGTGCGGCTCGACTCACCGGGGCCGATTCTGTATCAGCAGCAACGGGTCGGCGAGAACGGCCGAGTGTTCACGCTCTGCAAGTTTCGATCGATGCGCACCGACGCGGAGGACGGCACGCCAGTCTGGGCGCAGGACCAAGACGACCGCGTCACACGCGTCGGCCGGATCCTCCGCCTGACGCGGCTCGACGAGCTGCCCCAGCTCTGGAATGTGCTGCGCGGAGACATGAGCTTTGTCGGTCCGCGCCCCGAGCGGCCGTACTTCATGGAGCAGCTCGCGACCGCCATCCCCTTTTACATGGAACGCCACGCCGTCAAGCCGGGGATCACTGGATGGGCGCAGGTGAAGTACCGGTATGGCTCGTCGATCGAGGACGCCACCGAAAAACTCCGGTACGACCTGTACTACATCAAGCATCTGTCGGTCTTCTTCGACCTCACCATCGTTTTCGACACTGTCAAGGTCGTGCTCTTCGGTAAAGGAGCCAAGTGACGGGCATCTGTGCAATCGCTGAGCGGGTGGGACCGCCGCGAGGTGACGGGTTGACCGCCCCGCGCAACGTGTC
>JBPYEE010000829.1:0-10044 GCA_051985095.1 Vicinamibacterales bacterium
TGCATATTTGAGCGTGCAGGCCGCGACCGGCGATCGAGCGCCCGCCGGCCGGTTCGACGCGCTCTGCGTGGTACGATTGGGTTTTTTGCAGGGTTTCGATCGATGCAAACGGTCAACAGCTTCGGGACCTGGTCACGGATGCTCGTCGGCGGGCAGAGTGTTTACACGTACAGTCTGCCGACGCTTCAACGGGCGGGCTTTCCAAACGTCGAGCGCCTCCCGTATTCGATCAAAGTCCTGCTCGAGAATCTGCTGCGCCACGAGGACGGCCGCTTCGTGAAGCGGGCTGACATCGAGGCGCTGGCGAACCGCGACCTCAAGAGTGGCGTCCAGAAAGAGATCTCGTTCGCGCCGGCGCGTGTTCTGCTGCAGGATTTCACCGGCGTCCCCGCCGTGGTCGATCTTGCGGCGATGCGTGACGGGATCGCGCGCCTCGGGGGCGACCCGAGCCGGGTCAATCCCCTGCAACCGGTCGAGCTCGTCATCGATCATTCGGTCCAGGTCGATTACTTTGGCCGGCCCGACGCGTTTCAGCTGAACGCCGACCTCGAGTTCTCCCGCAACAAGGAGCGCTATTCGTTCCTGCGGTGGGGCCAAAACGCCTTCCACAACTTCCGCGTCGTGCCGCCGGATACCGGCATCGTGCACCAGGTCAATCTCGAATACCTCGCGCGGGTCGTCATGTCCTCCGACACGCCCGACGGGGCGCTCGCCTATCCCGACACACTCGTCGGCACTGATTCGCATACGACCATGGTCAACGGGTTGGGTGTTGTCGGGTGGGGCGTTGGCGGGATCGAGGCGGAAGCCGCGATGCTCGGGCAGCCGATTTCGATGCTGATTCCGAGCGTCCTCGGCTTCCGGCTGACCGGACAGATGCTCGAGGGCGCCACGGCGACCGACCTCGTCCTGACGATCACCGAGCGGCTGCGGAAGCACGGAGTCGTCGGCAAGTTCGTCGAATTCTTCGGCGCCGGCCTCGAGCATCTCACGATTGCCGATCGCGCGACGCTCGGCAACATGTGTCCGGAGTACGGAGCCACGATTGCGATCTTCCCGATCGACGACATGACGCTCGATTACCTGCGTCTGACGGGCCGCGACCCCTCGCGCGTGCAGCTCGTCGAGGCCTACGCCAAGGCGCAGGGGTTGTTCCGCGTGGCGCACGCCCCCGAGCCGGTGTATTCCGAGGTGATCGAACTCGAGTTGTCGACGGTCGAACCGAGCCTGGCCGGACCTCGCCGGCCTCAGGACCGTGTGTCATTGAAGCAGGCGAAAGCGGGATTTCAGGCGTCGCTCGCCGCGATGATGACGGCGGCCCCCCAGGCGGCCAAGAAAGGGGCCGAAGCGGGCGGCTCCGCGCACGTCTCGGCGACGACGCCGGGCGGCGGCGGCGTGGCGGTGGCCGATGTCACGGCCGTCGGGACCGCCCTTGAGCACGGATCGGTCGTGATTGCCGCCATCACGAGCTGCACGAATACCTCCAATCCGAGCGTCATGATCGGGGCGGGCCTGCTCGCCAAGAAGGCGGTCGAACGCGGTTTGAAGCGGCAGCGGTGGGTCAAGACAAGCCTGGCGCCCGGGTCGAAGGTCGTGACGGAGTACCTGCGCAAGTCTGGGCTGCAGACCTACCTCGATCAGCTTGGCTTCAACCTCGTCGGCTACGGCTGCACGACCTGTATCGGCAACAGCGGCCCCCTGCCAGACGAGGTGGCGAACGAAGTCGACGCGCGGAATCTGGTGGTCGCCTCGGTGTTGAGCGGCAACCGGAATTTCGAAGGGCGCATCCAGCAGCAGGTCCGCGCCAATTATCTGGCGTCGCCGCCGCTCGTTGTGGCCTACGCGCTGGCCGGCCGGATGACGCTCGACCTCACGACGGAACCGATCGGGATCGATCGGAGCGGCAACGCCGTGTACCTCCGCGAGATCTGGCCGACGGAACGCGAGATTCAGGACACCATGCTGAGCGCCGTCACCTCCGACATGTTCCGCCAGCAGTATGCCGACGTGTTTACCGGCGACGAGCGCTGGCGCGGTCTGACGGTGCCCGGCGGCGACCGGTTTACATGGGATGGCGAGTCCACATATATCCGGAACCCGCCCTTCTTCGAAGGGATCGCGCTGCAGCCTGCGCCGGTTGTCGACATCACCGGAGCCCGGGTCCTGGCGCTGCTCGGCGACAGCATCACGACGGATCACATTTCGCCGGCCGGGTCGATCAAGAAGGACAGCCCGGCCGGGAAGTACCTGATCGCGCACGGGGTCGAGCCGCGAGACTTCAATTCGTACGGCGCGCGCCGTGGCAATCACGAAGTGATGATGCGCGGCACGTTCGCGAATATTCGCCTGCGCAACCAGCTCGCCCCCGGCACCGAAGGCGGCTGGACGACGTGGCTGCCGGCCGGCGACACGATGACGATTTACGACGCGGCGATGAAGTACCAGAGCGCCGGCGTCCCGTTGCTCGTAATCGCCGGCAAGGAATACGGCTCCGGGTCGTCACGCGACTGGGCGGCCAAGGGGACGCGCCTGCTCGGCGTGGCCGCGGTCATGGCGGAGAGCTTCGAGCGCATCCACCGCAGCAACCTGGTGAACATGGGCGTGCTGCCGCTGCAGTTTCAGCCCGGCGAGACCGCGGCATCGCTGGGCCTCACCGGACGCGAGACGTACGACCTGGTCGGCATCGCGCAGGGACTGACGCCGGGCGGACTCATCACCGTCCGGACCATCGGCGACGATCCGGTGCCGATTGAGTTCCAGGCGATCGCGCGCATCGATACGCCGGAGGAGCTTGTTGCCTTCCGCCACGGCGGTATCCTGCCGTACGTCGTGCGGCAGCTCGTTGGCCAGAATTGACCGCGGCGGACATCAAAGCGAAAGCTCACGCGCTCGGCTTCGACGCCTGCGGCATCGCCGGAGCCGGCGACTTTCCCGAGCTCCGGTTTTTTCGCGAATGGCTCGACCGCGGATATGCCGGGGAAATGACGTACCTGCACCGGTCGGCGGACAAGCGCGCCGACGTGCGCAATGTGCTCCCCTCCGCACAGAGCGTCATCGTCACGGCGACCAACTACCACACCGATCGCCCGTACTCCACCGAGTCGGGGGAGGCCAACCAGGCGCAGATTGCCCGGTATGCCTGGGGCGATGACTATCACGACGTCATCGGCGCGCGCCTCGACGCGCTCGTCGCGTGGATGCGCGAGAGGGCGGACGAGCCGTTCGAGGCGCGCGCGTACGTGGATACCGGCCCGGTGCAGGAACGCGTGTACGCGCAGCGCGCCGGCATCGGGTGGATCGGCAAGAACAGCTGCGTGATTCATCCGGAGATCGGGTCGTGGATCTTTCTTGCGGTCATCATCTGCAGCCTCCCGCTCCCGATCGACCCGCCCGCGCTCGATCAATGCGGCACCTGTTCGCTGTGTCTCGAGGCGTGTCCGACCCAGGCGCTCGTCGCGCCCGGTGTCCTCGACTCGAATCGCTGCATCTCGTACCTCACGATCGAACTTCGCGGCGACATCCCGCCCGCGCTCGAGGCGGCCATCGGGTCTCACGTCTACGGGTGCGACGTCTGCCAGGAGGTCTGTCCCTGGAATGCGATCGCCCCGCGTTCGTCGGATCCGGCCTGGCAGCCGCGCGCCGCATGGGATCGCGTCGATCTGACCGCGCTGGCCTCGCGATCAGAGGCTGAGCTGGCCGCGGCGTTGCGCGGCAGTGCCATGCGCCGGACCAGGGCACAGGGCTTGCGACGAAATGCCGCGGTGGCGCTCCGCAATGTCAAGAAGGCCGTCGAGCGATGCGGCGACGCTGATTCCTGATCGACCGACGATCGCGACACTTCGTGACGCGGCCCGCGATTGTCAGGCGTGTGATCTGTTCCGGCGGGCGACGCAGACCGTCTTCGGCGAGGGGGCGCGGGAGGCCGAGCTCATGCTCGTCGGCGAGCAGCCCGGCGATCAGGAGGACCTGACCGGCCACCCCTTTGTGGGCCCCGCCGGCAAGCTCCTCGATCGGGCGCTGGCCGATGCCGGCATCGATCGCGCGACCGTCTACGTCACCAACGTCGTCAAGCATTTCAAGTGGGAGCCGCGTGGCAAGCGCCGCCTGCACCAGAAGCCGAACGCCGCCGAGATCGCGGCCTGCCGCCCGTGGCTCGATGCCGAGATGCAGATGGTCAAGCCACGGGCGATCGTCTGTCTCGGGGCGACAGCCGCTCAGGCGCTGCTCGGACGTCAATTCCGGGTCACCGCGCACCGGGGCGAATTCGTCGCGTCACCGCTCGCGCCGTTCGTCCTGGCGACTGTGCACCCGTCCGCGATCCTGCGCGCGCCCGACGACGACACACGTCGGCGGGAACTGCAGCGGTTCACCGACGATTTGCGGGCGGTCGCCCTCGCCGTGAAGAAGTAACGCAGGCGCGCGAGCGGGATTGGATATGATCAAGCGGGAGCGGTCTCATCGTGCCTACATCGCTCGCGCCCGCGTTCTTGTTGTCGATGCCCCAGCTGGCCGATCCGAACTTCAAACGGACCGTCGTGCTCCTCGTTCAACACGACGCCGACGGCGCATTCGGCCTCGTCGTGAATCGGCGTCTCGAAACGACGGCCCGCATCACCGTGAATCTCGATCCGCCGGTGACGAGCGATCGCGACCTCCAGCTGTGGATCGGCGGCCCGGTGGAGCCTCAGAGCAGCTGGATTCTCGTCGGGCGCGTCGCGCAGGAAGCCGACGACCGTGAGGTGTACGGCGGCATGCGAATTACCGATTCGCTCTACCTGTCGCGGTCGCCTGATCTGCTGCGACGGCTCCTCGAGCCGGATCCCCCCGAGCGCGCGCGGCTGATTGTCGGGTATTCCGGCTGGGGCCCGGGACAACTCGAATCGGAGCTCGAGTCTTCATCGTGGCTGGTCAGCGACGTCGACCACGATCTGATTTTCAATACTGCGGCCGATCGCATGTGGGAAACGGCGATTCGACGCCTCGGCGCCGATCCGGCGAGCCTGCAAATGTCGCGCGGTGTCCACTAGTCGGCCGAGAAGTCGTGACGGTGGGGAGATGAAGCACGTACTCATCGCGATTGCAGGCGCGGCCCTGGCTGCGGCTGCCGTCGCGACCGCACAGCAATCCCGGCTACCCGACGCCGCGCAGCTGCGGGAAATGGCCGCGCGCTTTGCCCCAACCGAGATCACGGCGGACGTGTCGACACTGTCGGATCGCGACCGCCAGGTGCTCGCGAAGCTGATCGAGGCGTCGCAGGTCATCGACGCGCTGTTCCTCCGCCAGGTCTGGGCCGGCAACGAGGCGATGCTGCTCGATCTCGTGCGCGACGGCTCACCCGAAGCGGGTGCGCGGCTGCACTATTTTTTGATCAACAAAGGGCCCTGGTCGCGCCTGGACCACAATGCGCCGTTTGTCCCCGGCGCACCGGCGCATAAACCGGAGGGCGCAAATTTCTACCCCGACGGCGCGACGAAGGCGGACCTCGACCGGTGGATGCACTCGCTCTCGGAGCGAGACCGCGCCCGCGCCACGGGCTTTTTCACCGTCATTCGCCGCAGCGGCCCCTCCTTCACGGCCGTCCCGTACAGCGTCGAGTACCAGAACGAACTGGCACGCGCGGCGTCCTTCCTGCGCGACGCGGCCGGGTTGGCGGCCGAGCCGACGCTGAAGCGGTTCCTCACCGCGCGAGCCGACGCGTTCTCGTCGAACGATTACTACAGCAGCGACGTCGCGTGGATGGAGCTCACCGGCGCGATCGAGCCGACGATCGGCCCCTACGAGGTGTACGAGGACGAGCTGTTCAACTACAAGGCGGCCTTTGAGTCTTATGTGACGATCCGGGACGCGGCGGAAAGCGCAAAATTGCAGAGGTTGGCCGGCGAGCTGCAGGACATCGAAGATCACCTGCCGATCGATCCCAAGTATCGCAACCCGAGGCTGGGCGCAATGGCGCCGATCGTCGTCGTCAACCAAATCTTTGCGGCCGGTGACGGGAACCGGGGCGTGCAGACCGCGGCCTTCAATCTGCCGAACGACGAGCGCGTGGTCGGCGAGAAGGGGACCAAGCGCGTCATGCTGAAGAACGTCCAGGACGCCAAGTTTGCGAAGACCCTCGTGCCGATTTCGAAACTCGTCCTCGCGCCGGCCGACCAGCCCGACGTCGCATTCGACGCGTTCTTCACGCACATCGTCGTGCACGAGCTGATGCACGGCCTCGGGCCGCACACCATCATGGTGAACGGCCGCCAGACCACCGTTCGCCAGGAGCTGAAGGAGCTGTACAGCTATCTGGAAGAAGCCAAAGCGGACATCTCCGCGCTCTTTGCGATCCAGCACATGATTGACAAGGGGATCCTGCCGCCGGCACTCGAGCGGACGCTCTATACGACGTACCTGGCGTCGGCCTTTCGCTCGATTCGATTCGGGATCACTGAGGCGCATGGTCGCGGCATCGCCGTCCAGCTGAACTTCCTGCTCGACTACGGCGCGTTCACGGCGGACCCGAACGGGACCTTCGCGGTCAACCGGGCGAAGGTGAAGGAGGGCGTCGCCGCCCTGACGCGGGAGATCTTGACCATCGAGGCCGAAGGCAGCTACGGGAAGGCGAAGGACCTTGCGGACCGGCTCGGCGTCGTGCGCCCGTCGGTCCAGCGCGCGCTCGAGCGGCTGACGGCCATTCCGGTCGACATCGAGCCGAGGTTCACCGCCGCCGACCGCTTGCTGTCGCGGTCGCGATGAACCCACCGACGATCGATCCCGTCTGCGGGATGACCGTCGATCCCGCTCGCAACGCCGGCTCGTTCGAGTTCGAAGGGGCGACCTACTACTTCTGCTCCAAAGGCTGCCTCGCAAAGTTCTCGGCCGACCCGCGGCGCTATCTCGCGCCGCGCCCGGCGGTCGCGTCCGTGCCCTCTCCTGCTGCGGCGCCGGTGCCGCTTCAGGTGATCAAGTCCGCGCCACCCCCCGCCCCGGCGGCCGCGCCGCCGCCCGCGCCCGGGCGCCGGGCCGCCGATGTCACGGAATTCACCTGTCCGATGCATCCGGAGATTGTGACCACCCAACCCGGCGCCTGTCCGAAATGCGGGATGGCGCTCGAACCCCGGATCGCGGATCTCGCCGACACGCCGAATCCCGAGCTGGTCGACATGACGCGGCGGTTCTGGATCGGGGTTGCCTTCGGTGCGCCCGTGTTCGTGATTGCGATGGCGGACATGGCAACCGGGAACGCGGTGAGCGGCTGGCTGGGTCCCTCGACGATCAACTGGATCGGGCTCGTGTGCGCGACGCCCGTCGTCTGGTGGTGCGGATGGCCGTTTTTCGAACGCCTGTGGCAATCGCTGGAGAACGCCAGCCCGAACATGTTCACGCTGATCGGCATGGGCATCGGCGCGGCGTTCGGGTACAGCACCGTCGTGACCCTGCGCGGTGGCACCGCCACGTATTTCGATACCGCCGTCGTCATCACGGTGCTCGTCCTGCTCGGCCAGGTCCTGGAACTGCGGGCGCGCCACCGGACCGGCGCCGCCATTCGACAGCTCCTCGCGCTGGCGCCGCAAACGGCGCGCGTCGTTCGGCACGGCCAGGAGCTCGATGTGCCGCTCGAGGCCGTCGTGGTCGGCGACATCCTCCGCGTCCGCCCCGGCGACCGCGTCCCCGTCGACGGGACGGTCGTCGAGGGCGGCGCGTCGGTTGACGAGTCGATGGTCACCGGCGAATCGATCCCCGCACCCAAGGGGCCGCGCGATCGCGTCATCGGCGCCACGATCGTCGTCAACGGAACCTTCACCATGCGCGCCGAGCGCATCGGAGCAGACACCGTGCTGGCGCAGATCGTGCGGATGGTTGGCGAGGCCCAGCGGTCGAGGGCGCCGATTCAGCACCTCGCCGACCGCGTTGCGGAATACTTCGTCCCGGCCGTCGTGCTGTCTGCCGTGATGGCCTTCGTGGCCTGGATGATCTGGGGCCCGCAGCCACGCGTCGCCCACGCCGTCGTGGCGGCCGTCTCCGTGCTGATCATCGCGTGTCCGTGCGCCCTGGGGCTGGCGACCCCGATGGCCATTATGGTGGGCGCCGGCGAAGGCGCGAAAATCGGCGTGCTGTTCAAGGATGCCGAAGCACTCGAGCTCTTCGCGCGCGTCGACACCCTCATCATCGACAAGACCGGCACGCTGACCGAAGGGTCGCCCCGGGTGACCGCCATCGAGCCCGCGTCGGCCTGGAATGAATCGGCGCTGCTCGCGCTGGCGGCCGCCGTCGAACGGGGCAGCGCCCACCCGCTGGCCGCCGCCGTCGTTCGCGCCGCCGACGAACGCCACCTGGTCATTCCAGCCGCCACCGCGTTTGCGTCGGTCGCCGGACAGGGCGTCAGCGCCCGCGTCGACGGTCACCAGGTCGCGGTGGGCAGCGCGGAGTTCGTCACCGCGCCGATTGGACCGAGCGCCGCGGCGAGGGCGGCGGAGTCAATCGCCGCCGCGGGGCGCCGCGACACCGGTGAAACGGTGCTGTTTGTGGCCGTGGATGGCCGCCTGGCCGGCGCGATCGCGGCCGCCGATCCCCTGCGCGAAACGAGTGCCGAGGCGGTCGCCGCCCTGAAACGGGACGGCCTGCGGGTCGTCATGGTCACCGGCGACAACGAGGTCACGGCGCACGCCATCGCGCGCCGACTCGGGATCGACGAGGTCCATGCCGCCGTGCTCCCCGACCGGAAGCGCGAGATCGTGGTGGCGCTGCAGCGCGAGGGCCGGCTCGTGGGCATGGCCGGCGACGGCATCAATGATGCGCCGGCGCTCGCGCAGGCGAATGTCGGTATTGCCATGGGCACCGGCACCGATGTGGCGATCGAGAGCGCGGCGGTCACGCTCGTCAAAGGGGATCTGCGCGGCCTCGTCCGAGCGCGGCGGCTCTCGCGTGCGACCCTTCGCAATATTCGCCAGAACCTCTTTCTGGCGTTCGTCTACAACACCCTGGGTGTCCCGGTGGCGGCCGGGGTGCTCTATCCCGGAACCGGCATCCTCATCGCGCCGATCTGGGCGAGCGCCGCCATGACGCTGAGCTCCGTCTCGGTTATCGGCAACGCGCTGCGGCTGCGCACGGCGCGACTCTAACTCCTTGGCGAGACAATCCTTTACAACGAACTGCGGCGCCGCCGCGGATCGTATACTCTTACGATTCTCTTCGTCTGCGAGTAACCACCGCTATATGAACATCAGTCTGGGTCCTGGAAAGGGTCGCCTCGCGGGGTGTGCGGCGGCCATCGCGTTGGCAGCCGTCGGCTGCACGAGGTCTGAAACAGCGCAGGCTCGGGGTCGCGAGGACATAGCCAAGCCGGTCCAAACGGAAACCGTCCGCGAGGAAACGGCGCTGCGGAGCGTCGAAGTCGTCGGCACGCTGACGGCGGTGGACGAAGTGACGATTTCGTCGGAAGCCGACGGCCTCGTCAGCCGCATCCTGCATGATCTTGGCGACCGCGTCCGGGTCGGCGACGCCCTCGTCGAACTGGATCGCGAAAAGGCCGACTACAACCTCGCGGAGCAGAAGGCCGCCCTGGAACGGGCGCTGGCCCAGTACGGGGCGCCGGATCCCCAGCACTTGCCGCCGGTTGAACAGACGCCCGATGTTCAGAAGGCGCGGGCCGAGCTCGTGCAGGCGCGTCAGTCCTACGACCGCGCGAAGGAATTGAACGCGCGGCAGCTGGTGCCGCGCCAGACGCTCGACGATGCCGACGCGATGCTGCAGTCCAAACAGGCGAGCTACGAATCGTCCCTGCAGAACGCACGCAACCTCCAGGCGAACATCGCCGCCGCCGATGCCGCCATGAAGCTGGCCGACCGCCAGCTCCGGGATACCTACATCCGGGCGCCGTTTGACGGCTATATCGAGAAGCGGTTCGTCAATCTCGGCCAGCTCGTGAAGGGTTCGCTCGGCACGCCGATTCCGGTGATGGAGCTCGTCCGCATCGATCCGCTGAAAGTGACGGGTGAGATACCCGAGAAGATGGTGCCGTGGATCAGCGTCGGCCAGTCGGTCGACCTCCACGTCGACGCC
>JBPYEE010000830.1:0-6915 GCA_051985095.1 Vicinamibacterales bacterium
GTCTCGAATGAAGTCGTAGATCTCCCCGCGCTCGATGTAAGCAGTGCTGTGATCCCCTGCTCCAAATGACGCGTCGAACCCGGCGTACCCCTCGCCCGGCCATGGCTTCGTGAAGCCGGGAGGCAGGTTCTGCGGATCCGCTCGCATTTCGAGCGTGGCCACCGTGTCGCCCCAGATCTTCCACGTGGCTTTCGAGTTGCGCAACCGCTCCAGGAACCACGCTTTCTGCTCTGCGCCGAGGATGGTCGTCGGTGGTGCGTCCTTGCGGAAGTTTGGGATGTCCGAGCCGGCATAGCGAATGAACTGCGGCGGATGTCCGGCGTTGAACGCTCGGCCGCCGTCCAGGGCTTCCAGCACTTCCTGCGGCATGAGTCCGGGAAAGTCACCGCTCGAAAACGGCCGCGCTTCCGGACGAGAGGTTGCCTCATCCGAACGGTAGCTCCGCTGATCCGTGATGATGAGCTCGACATTTCGTCCCCAGCGCAGCGAACGATAGCCGCGCAGGCTGTCGATCGCTGCAAGGTTGTTCGGCTCCTGGCCGAGGCCGTGTTCATCGAAATGAGTGATTGGTGCATCGGTGACGGCGGGTGCGCTGAATTCGATGAGAGACGACCCCTGTGGCTTGAGGAGTCGCGCCGGTTGGTATTCAAAGAACGCCTGGTTCGCCGCCACCTTCCGCGTTTGTGCGGGACGGTCTGTTCCTCCGAATCGTTGCACGCCCTGCCAGCCTTGCCAGCTGAACTCGTGGTTGTCCCACATGCAGACGAACGGCCACCGCGCGCGCGCATCCTGCAGGTCCGGATCGTGGAGGTAGCTGCGATAGATCGCGCGGTAATCGGCGACTGTGGTCGGAATGTGGAAGTCCTGGATCTTCTCACCGTGTGGATAACGCACGATATCGCGCAGCCGGCGATCGTACATGCCTTGGGGACGGTCTTCCGGATACCACACGATCTCGTAAATGAAATCGCCCAGATGCAGCACGAAGGCGAGTTGGTCGGCGCGTGGCGCACGCTCGTCTTCAAAAATCATCCGGCGATATGCGTTCTGCGCTCCCTGGTTGGCGTTCTGACATGAGACGAAGGCAAAACGAACGGGATGTACGTCACCTTCCATCGGCGCCGTGATCGTCCTGCCGATGCGGCTTCCGTGGCCGCCAGAATCGCTGAAGCGATACCAATAGACCCGCGCGGGTGCCAATCCGCCCGCCAGGACGCGGCACGTCCAATCGGACTCCTCAAGGATTGGCGCCTCTGCAGCAGCAACCACGCGGTGAAAGCGCTCATCCTCCGCAACTTCGACGGTCAATGTCGCCGCCGATCGACCTTCGAACGGAGCACAGCGCGTCCATAACAGCACACTGTCGCTTTCGGGATCGCCCGACGCCACACCTTCCGGATAGATGTCCCGGCGTTCGCGCCACGAGACGTTAGAGCGCGCTGGAGTTCGTCGCCCGCATGCCGCGGTCGCGCTGAGGGCAACTGCCAGTTCCAGGAATGATCGTCGAGTAATGGCAGTCATGAAGTCGAACCTTCACAGTCCCAAAACATGGAATTCCGCTGGCGCCGCTATCTTGAAGTCATCCGATGTCGCGGGCATCTCAAGGTCCATTCTTCCGAACGGTCCAACAGCGACGCCATTTCGTTTCTGCAGCTGAACCCACGAGAACACCGTGAGACATGGACGCCTCGCGATCGTCGAACTTGCATTTCACCATATCGTATTAGTGAGGTCTGGATCTGTCGCATCTTGTCATCCTCGACGGCCGCAAACCGTACGCGGCCGGGACCGCACGTTCGAAGCGCCGAGGGTCTGCCCGTCGACACGCACCTGACGGGCGCTGTCCACGACGAACGGGCTGTCCACCGCCGATCGTCTGTCCGGGCGTGGGCCTGACGGTCAGTCGGAGCGGTACCGCTGTAACCGACACAACCGGTGTGCCGAGGGCCGCCGGGCCGGACACGAAACCCGTCCGCCTCACGTCTTGTCGCAGGCGCCGGCCGGCGGTGTCAGGCTCACGCTCTCCGCGCTGGAGTCGTCGAAGGCGGGATCCGCCGCGCAAGGATCGTCGCCGACCTGATGGTTCAGGGGACCAGAGGCAAGATAGATTCCCCAAACTGGATTGGGGGTCGGCGCCTGAGGCGATCGATGCTGACGTCATGCCGACGAGACTCAGCACTATCGCCCCGCGAAGCAAGGAGTCGTCGTTCACGATCGCAACTTACACAGGTGGGCGGATCGGGTCAGCCGTCAGTTCGCACGAAATCGATCGCGCCAAATGACGTTGCACCGATCGGTGTCTAGGTATGGCCGAAACCTCCGAGAGATCTCCTCCGGGCGCTCGGTGAAGGCGCGTCGAGAAGGACCCGACCTGCGCGGTCGTTATCCGCTGGGCTGTCCATGGTTCTTTCCCGGGACCGAGCCACGGCGAGCCAGGGAATGCCGCGATAGGAATCAGCCACCGCCCAACCGGCGGCGGCCAGCGCCCATGTGGTGATAGTTTCGCCCCGTTGGAAGGCGGTCATTGAACCTGCCGCTAAGGCCGGCACCCACACCAGCAGCAAGAACAGCCCCATCTGCAACGTCGAGAGCGCCGCTGCCAGCCGTGCATACACACCGATGAGCACCGCCATGCCTGCGGCGATGAACGCACCGCCGGTGATATATACCCAGGCCACATGCGCCGGTAACCAGCCGGGCACCAGCGCGGCAGTCTGTTTGACATTGGCGAAATGAGCCAGGCCGAAAGGGATGATGGCCAGGCCGTAGAGCGCTCTTGCGATGCGCAGACCCTTGGCGCCGGTGGCGAACCCAAGGTGCTGTTTGTCCCAGTCGGCCGCGAACCAGGCATACAGTACCCAGGCGGCCGCCACCATCACCGCCGTTCTGGACGCTGCCCAGTAGACGTCCACAGTGAGTGCGCGGAAGAGGCCGGGCACGCGAAACACGAGGAGCCAGAGCAGAAGGTACGCGAGCAAGACGCGAGCGGCCGCTGTAGCTTGGCGCTGGCGGAGCAGACCCATGCCAGTTGCCGCAGAGATGAAGGCGCAGAGATAAACCACCACCTCGCGCGCGGGCACACTCTTGGGTACCGGTTGCCATATCACAGTGAAATCGCCGTTGATCGCGCCTATGACTCCGAGGGCGATCATCGTCGCCGCAAAGACCAGATGCCCAACGCTTGCGATGCGCATCGCTCTATGCTCCGGTAATGTTCCAGCTCCGCGTGGTGCGCACAACGCCCCTGCGGCGCAACCGCGTCAGGTGATGCGTGAGTTGATCGATGTAGAACCGGTAGTGTGCGGCCTCGTCGGCGGCCGGTCTTTCGATGACGTGTCGCACGACGATCCTCTTGATGCGTTCACACTGCGGTTTCGACTCGCAAGTGGCGCCCGATGACGAGCGAAATGGGCAATCCGATACAGAGGACCAAAATGATCGCTGCAATGCCAGCCGCCCGCAGCTGAAACGGTGCACGAGAAACGTTGCTGAGCGGCAACACGACGAAATTCATGATGAACCAGACCATGATGCCGTACACGATTCCGATCAGGACGAGGTGGCGGCGTAGCGCGCCGAGTGTTCGGAACGCGACCAAGAACACCAGCGTCCAGATAAGCGCGATCGAGTAGTGCAACGCTAATCCCAGCAGCACCGTCGCCGCACCTCCGTCAAACGCTGGTGCGCCGAGCACGCCGCTCGCGATGCCCTGCAACAATTTCGCCGCCCGAGTGGTGGACGGACCTACGTAGTAGACAATGGCTACTGTGATGTCGAGCGTACCCGCCAGCAACCACGCGATCATGACAGTGCGCGTGGTTCGGCGCGTCGGCGCAGCCGACGAAGCAACGCTAGTCACGTTTTAACGCCTCGACCTGCGCCTCCCAGATCGGTTGTGCCCGCTGAACCGTCCATGGATCGGCCCCGGGATGGCTCGCGCCTCGAGTGGACCCGTTCATCCGCAGGTCTCCCTCTATTTCGCATAGTGCTCGAACGGTGACCATCGCACGGCACTCAGCTCCGCCTTCGGCGTCGTCTGTTCACGAACCCTCTCGTCCAAAACCACTTTGAACGGCGTCACCAAAGAGCTGGATACTATCTTCGGCGACGTCTGAAGGGGATAACCACTCTGAATCGAGACGGTAGAGCCACTCGGGAAACGATATATGGTTTCTCCGGCAACCGGCTCTTTTGCGCATTCGAGAAGGATGATCAATTCAGGGAAAACCCGAACGCTGGCAGGTTTCAACACCCTGCGAGGCCAACGTAACCTGCAGGCCAACGGGCCTTCTGTGGCGGGCACTCAGTCGATATCCGCGCCACAGGCCGTGATCCAATCCAGCTCAGCCACGTAGTCATGCTCAACCTGATCGCTCAGGACTCGACGACGCGAACTCTCCGTACCCTGTCTCACGGACTCCTCGAACGAGTTAACCAGCCATCCCGTCGAGCGTCCTCTTCATCACCTCCATCCCATGCTTGATCATCGCCCCGACCCTCGCTGCCGCTTCATTCGGTAGCAGATCGGCGATCCATACCACCCGCGACCCGTTTCCTTCATCGAATACCTGCACCGACGCGTTGTAATGTGTCGTCGCGCCTCCGATCGCAGACCACACGAGCCGTCGTGCGCGATCGTCTATATCGACAATTGGCTCGCGCACCGTCATTCCATTGCCGAATGTCACCACCCTCACGCCCTCTTCGAGCCGTGTATCGACGACGAATCCAGGCACCAACCGCGTATGCAGTGCACCGACGTCGCGGATCGCATCCCACACCTCTTCCGCCCGCGCCTTTGTGAAAATCTCTTCGCGAATCGACGCCATCGCTAAACCCCTCGCGGAGCCGGTGGCACGATCCCGGCCAGTCGGTTGTACACCGTCAGGTGCTCCGCCTCTTGGTAAGCCATTGTTGAGTCACAATCAGCGACCTGATCGAGAGTGACGTCATTGAGCGTAGTCATTTCTTCTCCTTGAACACGGTTTCGAAAACGATGTTCTTGCAACGATCCGGAGCGGGTGGCTCATCAACCTTCACCGCCGAATTGCGCCGTCCCGTGAGGCAAAAACCTCTCCGCGAGATCGATAGCTTAAATTCCGAATCGATTTCTCGGGCGGCCTGAGCCGCCGCGAGGCACTGAGCGAATGGCGTGCGACACCCGCGAAAATGCCCAACCGCTGGCGCAAGAGCACTGGCGTCAAGGCTGAGATCGCCGACCAGACATCCTCGCTTCTACTTCGCACCTTGCAGAATCCGCTATTGATCCCAGATAGCGCATCAGGCGTTGCCGAGGCGAAAGAAACTTGTCGTTCAGGGCTTCGCTCACCCCGGTCTTCAGTTTCGCAAAAGTGGCGATCCAGCCCTTCTTGCATGCAAGTTTCCGTCGACCCGTAGCGATTCGTAAAAGAAACCTCGGAGCTCGGCGACTGCGCAATGTCCCGTACACTCGAGCCCTGCCGCCGCCGTTCAACCGGGAGTACCCGGATGGACCGTACTACGGCGAGGTCGCCGCCGTCGACCAGGCGCTTGGGCCACTGTTCGATCTGGCGCGCGCGTCAACGCGGCCGACGAAGGTCTTCGTCACTGGCGACCACGGCGAGGCACTCTGTGATCACCGCGAGTCGCGATCCTGCCGGCGGATCCAAACGATCCGCCGTTGCCGATACGCATCCAGCGGCGAACGTCGACATCGTTCCAACGGTTCTGGACCTGCTCGGCCTTCCGGTTCCGGCCGATCTGCCCTGCCGCTCTCAGCGGACGGCTGCGTCGCGCGGCGGGCTCGATGCGCGCGCGTCGTACTTCGAGGCAACATCGCCGATGCTCGACTACGGATTCGCGCCGCTTCGGTATCCTGGCGGGACGCGAGAAGTACATCAGCATCGCCACGGCGCGCCGCGGCAAGCCTTCCGAGGCACTGCAGCGTTCAATCGGAGTCTGCAAGTCGATCCTGAGAGACGCACGAGAACATCGGCGCGATTTCTCTCGGGCGGGGCGGCTGCGCGAAGGCGCGTGGCGAAGTCGAACGCGCCCCGCGCAGGAACGCCGCGTCAGCACAGGCACATGCGGGCCTCGCAGCAGTGGCGTTCACCAGCGGCGACCGCGGCGCCGCCATCGCGAGCCGGAAGCGCGCGGTCGAACTGGATCCCACCAACTGGGACGCCCTGTACGATCCAGGCACGCAGCTGGCGAAGGACGGCCGCCTCGCGGAAGCGAAACCCTACCTCGAACGATTCGTCCGCTCGGCGTCGCCCTCACGGTATCCGCAGGATCTCCGCGAGGTCGCGCGCGCGCTCAAGGCCCTCAGCCGCTGAAATGTGATCGCATTCGTCCGACGGCTTCGCGTCTTCGTGCACTTTACGCCGGGAGTTGGCCTCCTTGCCTTCGGCGGATGCGGCTACAACCAGACATCCGTCCTGAATGTCAAGTCACGTGCCGACGCACACGGTCTCGTTGTTCGTGACGTGTAGACGAACCGAGATCGTGCCGCAGGTGCGCGATACATCATTGACGTGGTTCCGTGTGAGAGGCTCGCCCGCGCGGAAATCCGACTGAAGAAGAATGAACCAGGGTTCTCGCTCCTTGCAGCACGAAGGTGATGCCCGCTGACTCTGGGCCACATTTCGGTCAGTCCTGGGCCCGGTCAGCGACGAGCCGCCGGCCGGCGAGCAACGCCACGAGGCCTCGAGATCCGGCAAACCATCTGTCACAGTTTCTTCATCAGCGCCTGTTGCTGAATTCGATCGATTCTGAACACACTTGTGATTGCTGGCGGTACGCGGCAGCGTACGGCGCGCTCAGGAGCGCGAGGCGGCGTGCGCAACCGGAGGGAGGGGACTTCAAGAGACGCCACGGTGTTGGGTCCGGTGACCCTGGGATGGTGCGAGCGTCCTGGCACGAGAAACGCCGGCCCGG
>JBPYEE010000831.1:0-7912 GCA_051985095.1 Vicinamibacterales bacterium
CCGGTCGCACGCGAGGCGTTTGCGGTGATCCGCGAGGGGATGGCCGGGATGGCGGGGATCGGCAAGGTCGCCCTCTACGGGCGCGAGTATCTCGTGAAGGTGCAGCCCCGTCAAAAAGGACTGGTCATGTACACGCTGCGGCACGCGGCCGAAATCCGCAGCATGGACGCGATCGATGAGCTGGGGGACATGCCCGCCACCGTGAAACCCGACGAAGTCAAGCTGGCCAAGCAGGTGATGGCCACCTTCACCGGCGAACCGAATCTGGAGGGCTACACCGACGAGTACCAGGTCGGCCTTCGGGAAATCATCGATGCCAAGATCGACGGCCGCGACATCGTCGTGCCGGAACCCGAGGCGCCGCCCAAGGTGGTCAATCTGATGGAGGCGCTGCGGAAAAGCCTCGATACCATCGGCGCGCACAAAAAGAAGCCGACGGCGGCGGTGTCGCGCATGCCGGCGCCCAAGCGAGGCGCCGCCGCGCGATAGGCGCGCCGAGGAGCGTGAATGATGAGGACAGTTGCGATCGCGATCGCCATCAGCGCCGCCGCTCTCGGCGCGAGGGCCGAGACCCGGCCCGTCACCGCCGACGATTATTTCCTGTTCGAAACCGTCGCCGATCCACATTTCTCGCCCGACGGCTCGACGATCGCCTTTGCCGTCACCACCGTCGATCAGAAACAGAATCGCCGTCGCAGCGCGATCTGGAGCGTACCGGCGGACGGATCGCGGCCGCCCGTCGCGCTGACGACCGCGCCGCAGTCGTCGAACAGTCCGCGATGGAGTCCGGACGGGACGGCGATCGCGTTCCTCTCCGCGCGGCCGGTCGCCGGCGATGCGACCGCTGAGGCCCCGCGCACCCAGGTGTGGCTGCTGGCGTTGGCCGGCGGCGAACCGCGGCGCGTCACGAACCTGCAAAACGGGGTCACGAGCTTTCAGTGGAGCCCGGATGGCACGCGGCTGGTCGTCGTGTCGCGCAGCGGGCCGAGCGATGACGCCCGCTCGCCAAGCGACGTCCGTCACTACGCGCACGCGAACTACAAGTTCAACGACAGCGGCTGGTTCGACGACAAGCGTGCGCATCTCTGGGTTGTGGACGTGGCCACCGGCCGCGCATCGCAGGTGACGTCGGGACCCGACTGGAACGACAGCGATCCGCAGTGGTCGCCCGACGGCCGGCGGATTGCGTTCGTGTCGGATCGGACCGGCCGCGCCTTCGATGAGGGACGAAACACAGACGTGTGGACGGTCGAGGCGACTGGCGGCACCCCGACGAAGATCTCGGATCACGCCGAAGCCGACACCGCGCCGCGATGGTCGCCCGACGGCCGGACGATCGCGTTTCTGAGCGCCGTCCCGGAAAAATCCCATCCGCGGATCTGGCTGGCCGCGTCGACGGGCGGGGCCGCCTCGCACACCGCGGCTGACAATGTCGACCTGATCCCCACGGCGCTTCGATGGGCGGAAGACGGCCGGGCGCTCTATTTCGAAGCGGGATTCAAAGGGACCTCGCAGCTGTTCCGGGTCGATCTCGCGGCGCGGCGCGCGACCGCCCTCACGTCGGGGGATCGAACCGTCCACCTCGCGGATGTCAGCGAGCGCACGAACCGGCTGGTCTATGCCGTCAACGATCCGACGCATCTGGACGACCTGTACGTCGCGGATCGGAGCGGTCGCAACGAACGCCAGATCACCCACTTCAACGCCGGCCTGCTCGCCGAGCGCTCGCTGGCGGCCGTCGAGCGCGTGCCGTTCAAGGGCGCTGACGGGTGGGACGTCGACGGCTTCCTGATGAAGCCGGTCGGCTGGACCGCCGGCACGAAGTACCCGATGGTGTTGACGATTCACGGCGGCCCGGCCGGCCAGTTCGGCTTCGACTGGTACCACGAGTTCCAGGTGTACGCCTCCCACGGCTGGGCGGTGTTCTTCACGAACCCGCGGGGCTCGACCGGCTACGGCGAGAAATTCGAGCGCGGCATCGACCTGAACTGGGGCGCCAGGGATTACATCGACATCATGAGCGGCGTCGATGCGGTGCTCGCCAGGTATCCGTGGATCGATCGCGATCGTCTCGGCGTGACCGGCGGCAGCTACGGCGGCTTCATGACGAACTGGATCGTCAGCCATACGAACCGGTTCAAGGCGGCCGTCACCCTTCGCAGCATCTCGAATTTCGTGAGCGACGATGGAACCCGCGACGGCATGTACGGGCATGCGGATGATTTCGGCGGCGACGTCTTCGAGAAGTTCGACCTGTACTGGGACCGCTCGCCGCTCAAGTACGTCCGGAACGTCAAGACGCCGACCCTGGTGCTGCACTCGGACAACGATTACCGCGTGCCGATCGAGCAGGGGGAGCAGTGGTTCCGCGCCCTGCAGCATTTCGGCGTGCCGAGCGAGATCGTGTTCTTCCCGCGCGAGAACCACAACCTGACGCGCACCGGTGAGCCGAAACACCTCGTGGAAAGCATCAAGTGGCAGGTGTACTGGTTCGAGAAATACCTGGACGGCAACCGCGCCGCCGTCCCACCCGATGCGCCGCTCCGCGCCGGCGCGACGCGGAGCGATCAGCCGCAATGAGATCGCCGGGGTCCGTCGAGCCTCGGGCGCAGACGGTTACGCGCTGACGAAGTCGATGAAGCCGCGGTCGATGTCGACCGCCGCCAGACGTACGCGCAGGCAATCGCCGACGTCCACCCGTTGCGCGGAGCGGATCAGCTTGCCTTCGATCGGCGGCGTCATGACGCGCACCCAGGTCCCTTTCGGGGCGGCGCCGGTCACGACGGCATCGAACACCTGACCGACCGACGATTGCACGAGCATCGCGGCGGCGGACTTTCGGACCTGCCGCTCGATCTTGTTCGCGTTGTCTTCCTGCTCCGTGCAATGCGCCGCCAGGCGATCGAGCTCATCGGGCGCGTAGGGACTCGGGCGGGCGGCCAGCGTCGCCTTGAGCAGCCGCTGCGCGATCAGATCCGGGTATCGTCGGTTGGGTGCCGTCGAGTGGGTGTAGTCCCGCACCGCCAGACCGAAGTGCCCGGTCGGCGCGGCGCCCGGCCGATCGACGACGTACTCGCCGGATCCAATCAGCTTGATGATCCGGCGGGACAGTTCCGCGAAATCGTTCGGGGCGGCCGCCCGGCGGCGCGTCAGGAAGCCGGCGAGCGCTTTGGAATCCGGCGTCGCCGGCAGCTGGTCGTCGTAGCTCGCCGCGAGATCGCGGATTCGATCCCACCGCTCCGGCGATCGCACGACGCGGCGCATCGCCGGGACGCCGCGGGCGTCCAGGAAGCGCGCGACCACCCCGTTGGCCGCAATCATGAGATTCTCGATCAGACCGTGGGCCCGATTCGGCTCCGCCGTCCGTACTTCGCGCAGCGTGTCGCCTTCGAACAGGTGCTCGATGTCGTCGGACGCGAAATCGAGCGCGCCGTGATCGTGTCGGACGCGGCTGAGCGCCTGCGCCACGCGATCCTGGATGCGGAGTTGGTCGTCCATCCCCGCGACGGCGGCCGCGGGGGGCGGCAGCGGCCCCTGGCCGGCGAGCCATGCGCCGACGCTCGCGTACGCGAGCTTCGCGTAGTTCTTCACCCGCGCGCCGTAGACATCCGAGGCGCCGAGCGAGCCGTCGGGGGCGACGGTGAATTCGACCGCGATCGACACCCGCTCCTGGTGATCCGCGAGCGAGGTCAGATCCGTCGACAGCCGTTCGGGCAGCATCGGAAAGATGATGGCGGGCGTGTAGACCGACGTCGTGTTCTGCGCCGCGTGCCGGTCAATCGCGGATCCACGCCGCACGGTCGCATCGACGTCGGCGACCGCGACGATGATCTTGACGGCGCCATTCGCCTGCGGTTCGGCGACCGACAGCTGGTCCAGGTCGCGCGAGTCGTCGTTGTCAATGGAGCACCAGAGCAGCGATCGGAGATCGCGGGTGGCTTCGTCGCTCGACTGCGGCGCACCGCGCAGCGCCGCGGCCTCCGCGAGCGCGTCGGGCGGAAACGTCGGGTCGAGCCCGCGGGCACGCATGGCGCGGACGGCGATCGTCCGCAGCCGGTCACGGTCTGACTGATTCGTGTGATTCATAAGGTTGAGTGGTCGCGGTGAGGGGTCGGTCGGGCCCGAACGGCCTGACCGGTCGGGTCACGGGCCGATCAGGCGACCAGCGTCCCGGTCGGCCGGCGCCATGCCCGCCATGATCTCTCGAATCGACGCGGCCAGATCCTCGACGAGCGCGTCAACGCGTGCCTGATGCGTCCGGAAGTTGAGGATGCAGACGCGGCCGAGATAGCGGCCGTGCGTCACGCAGCCGGTGACCATCACCCGTCCGCGCGCCGTCGTTCGCTCCATGAGGGTCCGGGTTGCCCGGTCCTCGTCGGCTGCCGACGCGCCCGGCCAGGACAGATGGAACGCAAACAGCGACAGTTCGGGTGGCGCATCGACGACGACGTTCGGCAGCGCGGCGATCCGGCGGAACGCGTCGAGGGTCAACGCCCGTTTCTCCGCGATCGCCGCCCGGAACGCGGCCGCGCCGTACATCTTGAGGGCCAGCCACACGCGCAGGCCCGGAAAGCCGCGCGACAGGTCCGGACCGTGCTGGCTCGGATCGTAGAACTCGTCGGGGTGCGGCATCGTCGGCAGGTAGGCCGCCGTCGCCTCGTGCGCGGCCCGCAGCGCCCCCCCGTCGCGGACAAGCAGCGCGCCGGTCCCGTAGGGCAGGAACATGCCTTTGTGCGGATCGAGTGTCAACGAGTCGGCGCGCGGGAGTCCCGACAGCGCCGCACGGAGGTCGGGACACAGATAGAAGAAGGCACCATACGCGCCGTCGATGTGATGCCAGAGCGATTCCCGCGCGCACACCTCCGCAATGGCATCCAGCGGATCCACCGCCCCGGTGTTGGTCGTGCCCGCGGTGGAGACGACGGCAAACGGCGTCAGACCCGCGCGGCGATCGGCGGCAATGGCGTCTGCCAGATCGTCGACCGACATGCGGAATCGCTGGTCGGAACCGATCGCGCGCACGCGGTCCGGCATGATGCCGGCGAGCTTTGCCGACTTCAGCACCGAATGATGGGCCTGGTCCGAGGTATAGAGGACACCGCGGCGTATGTCGGCGCCGAGGTGGCGCTCGCGCGCGCAGACGACCGCGTTGAACATCGCCATGGACCCGCCCGTCGTGAACAGGCCGCGCGCGCCGGGTGGAAACTCCATCCACGCCCGCAGCCAGTCGATCGCGTTCGCCTCCAGCTGAACGAGCGCCGGCGCAGCCTGCCAGACGCCGGTGTACCGGTTCGTGGTATCGGCGATGAAATCCGCGAGCGCCGCCGGATAAAGACCGCCGCCGGGGATGTACGCCAGATAGCCGGGGCCGGCGGAGGTGAACGAGCGGGGGATCCAATCGCGGAACAAGGCGTCGAGCAGCGGCTCGAGCGGCGCCCCCTCGTCGGGCACCGGCTCGCGCACCGGACAGGAGTGGCCGCCGGCGTCGAGGTCGCCGCAACTCGGCTGTCGGTCCAGCGTCGCGATATGGTCGATGCAGCGCGACACGACCGCTTCCGCCATCGTCCGCATCTGGTCAGGCGAGAATTCGAGATCTACTGCAGCCAATCCTTCACCCGGTAGTAGGTCCCGACGAGCGGCAAGAACCACGGCCGGCCGCGATAGAGGGGAATCGGCTGCGTGCGATCGTCGAAGAGCGGATGCGAGATCCCGTCGCCGGCGATGCGGCGGGCGATCAGGTCGCCGAGGTGCGTCGCCATCGCGATCCCGTGTCCGCAATAGCCGCCGGCGAAGTACATCCCGTCAAGCTTACCCGCTCGGGGCATCTGATCGCGCGTGAACGCCACGTTGCCGCTCCACACATAGTCGATCCGCTTGGTCGCGAGGCGTGGAAACACCCGCGCCAGGGCCCGTTGCAGGATGGCAGTCGCCCGCCGCGTCGCGGCGGCCGACGACGTGCGGAACGCGGCGCGTCCACCAAACAGCAGGCGGTTGTCGCTCGCCAGGCGAAAGTAGACCAGCACGTTCCTGGAATCGAACGCCATCCGGCGCTTCGGCAGGACCGCGGCGGCCTCCTCGATTGAGAGCGGCTCGGTGGCGATGATGTAACTGCCGACGGGAATCAGGCGGCGCTGCAGCGCGGGCGTGACCGATCCGGTATAGCCGTTTGTGGCCGCGAGCACGTCGCCCGCGTCGACGGGGCCGCGCGTCGTCGTCACCCGCCAGCGCCGGGCCGCCGGCTCGATGCGCACGACGTCGGTGGCGGAGGACAGACAGGCGCCGCGCCGGCGGGCAGCCGCCGCGAGCCCACTGACGTAGCGGGCCGGGTTGATGCCCCCGCTCGCCTCGTCGACGAGGAGACCGTGATACGCGTCGCTGCCGAGCTCGGTGTGCTGATCGGCGGCGGACACGAGTTCGACGCGGTGGTCGAAGACGCGGGCGAGCAGCGCGCGTTCGGCGCGGAACGCGTCGAAATGGGCCGGCTTGCACGCCGCCTGCAGATGGCCCGTGCGCGAGTAGTCGCACGAGAGCTGTTCGTCGGCGATGACCGCCTCGAGCGACGCAATCGCCTGCCGGCCGACGTCGAACAACTCGCGCGCGCGCGTCTCGCCGTACGCGGCGACGAGTGCCGAGGCCTCGAGCTTCAGGCCGCTCAGGACCTGACCGCCGTTGCGCGAGCTGGCGCCCGCGCCAAACTGCGCGCGCTCGAGGACCAGGACGGATGCCCCCGTCAGGGCCAGCCGCCGCGCCGCGGCCAGGCCGGTGTAGCCGCCTCCGATGATCGCCACGTCGACGCGCGGCGGCAGCGCGGGCAACTCCGTGGTCAGACCGGCAAGTTCAGATGGGCCGAGGGTGTCCAGCCAGTACGGGGCCTCCGTCACGGTCGCGGAACCAGCGGGACAATCGCCGAGGCGAGCACACCCCGATTCCGGCGCTGCTGCACAAAGGCCACGACGTGGACGCGATCGCGTTGCCAGTCGGGAGGAATCGCGACGGTCGTCTCGGCCGTGCCAGCCGCCCCGCGCGCCTCGCCAATCGTGGTCAACCGGCGGACGACGGCGACGTGGGACAGCGTGCGCCCCCGGTTTTCGCCACGCGTGGCCTGGGTCTGCAGATGATCTTCGGTGATCGCGAGCAGCAGGTCGGCGCGATCCGCGGCGGACTGTGGGAGGGCGGTCGCCGCCACCGACACGGTCAGCGCGTCCGCCACCGGGCCGCGGAGGGCGATGGCGAGATCGCCGTGCGGCGCGCCGGCCGCTTTCGCAATCGCGCGTCTCGCGGCGCTCTGATCGCTTCCCACGCATTCAGCCGCGCCGTCGACGACGAGCTCCGGCGTGTACGCCCCCTGCGGGCTCAATCGGCTTGCGTACCCCTGCTGCCGGCTCGTGAAGGCGGCCGACGAGAAGCGATCCTTCCAACCGAGCTCGTCCCAGTAGTCGACGTGCTCGCCGAGCGCGACGATCCGCGCGCCCTCAACCGGCTGCGTCGAAAGCAGGCGGGCCAGCAGATCATCGGCCGGGGGGCAACTCGAGCACCCCTCCGAGGTGAAGAGCTCCAGCAGAACCGGCGTCGGCGACGCGGCACGGGGAGACGGCACGGAGCTGGCCAGAACGAGCCCGACCACCAAGAGCGCCACGGCGCGCCCGCGCGTCCACCGGCCTCGCGTCATCGCGAGCATTGTAGTGCCGGCGACGGATCCAACTTCCCGTGTCATAAGAAATAGTTTATTGGATCGTCTTGACCATTTGTTCAAATTCGGACACTGTTCGTGTTCGTAAGGTGTTCGTGGTCTATCACTTACGCTGATCAGTCGGGCTGGCATGCGGTGTGCTCAGCTGTCACGTTCGCAGCGTTCGTTCGCACACACATCTTCAAGGAGAACCGCATGGACACGTTCAGAACGTGGCTGTTC
>JBPYEE010000832.1:0-4226 GCA_051985095.1 Vicinamibacterales bacterium
GGCGACCTCCGGCGGGTCGCCTGGTTTGCGACGCTGATGACGCTGCCGGTCTCGGTGCTCTCCGGCGCCCTCTTCACGCTGCTCGGCGACGCGCTCTCACGATTCGTGAGCGACGACGCCCGCGCGGCGGCGGCGGTGACGCTGGCCAACACGCTCGGAGCGGCGCTCGGGCCGCCGCTGGCCGGATTCGTCATGCTGCCTCTGCTCGGCACCGAGCGGGCGCTGTTCGTCGTCACGCTCATCTACGGCGGCATCGCGGCTGCGGCGCAGGTGCGCGAGACGCGGCGAGTGGCGCTCCTGGCGGCGGTTGCGTTCCTCCTGGTCGTGGTGCGGTTTCCCTTCGGGCTGATGCGATCGGTCTATCTGCCGCGCATTGCTGACGCGTACGCCGCCGACGGATCGCAGATTGTCGCGACGCGTGAAGGGCCCACCGAATCGATCATCCTGATGCAGCAGCTGTGGATGAACCACCCGGTGTACAGCCGGCTCGTCACCAACGGCTTCTCGATGTCGGGCACCGCAATCGCCGGTCAGCGCTACATGCGCTATTTCGTCTACTGGCCGACGCTGATGCACGATCGACCGCTGCAGCGAATTCTCGTCATCGGCTACGGCGTCGGCATCACCGCGGGCGCAGCCGTCGACGTCGCCTCCGCCACCTCGATCGACATCGTCGAGCTCTCGCGCGACGTGCTGGCGATGAGCGATCGGATTTACGCCGGCGGCGGCAATCCGCTGCACGATTCGCGCGTCCGCGTGCACATCGAGGACGGGCGCCACTTTTTGCAGACCGCCGGTGAGCGCTTCGATCTGATCACCGGCGAGCCCCCGCCGCCGCGCACGCCGGGCGCCGTCAACATCTACACCCGCGAGTACTTCGAGCTGCTCCGCGACCGCCTCGCCGACGGCGGCATGACGACGTACTGGCTGCCGGTGGCGCGACCGAACCCGGGGACCGACATCGATACCGTCGCCCGCGCCTTTTGCGACGTGTTCAGCGACTGTTCGCTCTGGAACGCGACCCCATTCGATTTCATGCTCGTCGGCACGCGCGAGGGCCGCGGCACCCTGGCGCGCGACCGGTTCGACCAGCTGCGCAGCCGGCTGCGCGACGTCGGGTTCGAGACCCCCGAACAGATTGGCGCGACGTTCCTCGGCGACGCGACGTTCCTGCACGCCCTGACGGCGGGCACGCCGCCGCTGACCGACGACTTCCCGCAGCGCCTTCGCCCGGCGGGGGACCGGCCGTCGCTCTCCGATCCGCGCTACCCCGCGGATCCGGCCGTCGTCGCCCGCTACCAGCATGTGCTCGATCCATCGCGGGCACGCGACGCGTTCGCGACCTCGGCGTTCGTGCGGCGGTGGTGGCCGGAGCCCCTCCTGCGCGCCTCGCTGCCGTGGTTCGACGAGCAGGCGATGATCAACCGCGTGTTGTGGGAAGGGGGAAAGCCCCTGCGGCTGATCGAGGATCTCAACACCGTCCTGACGCGCACGCCGCTCCGCACGCTGCCGCTCTGGATCCTCGGCAGCGACGCGGTGAAGCAGCGGATTGCGGCGACGGGCAACGACGGCACCGGAACGGTGGAGTACCTGCGCGGAGCGCAGCTGCTGGTGGATCGCGACTACGCCGGCGCGGCGTCGTACTTCGGTCTGGCCGAGCGTCGTGGCCTGAAGGCGCCGGCCGTCCGCCCGATGATTGCGTACGCGTTGTGTCTGGCCCGACGCGTCGATCTGTCGCGCGCGCTCGCGCGAACCATCCAGGCCCGGGATGCCGATGAACGGCATTTCTGGGCCTGGATGGCGGCGAACTGCAATTAGAAGTTCAGCTGCGCGCCGAACTTCACCAGGCGTCCCTGCAGGATCTGCGTCGGGGCGAGCCAGTTGGGACCGTACGTGGTGTTGATCGAGAGGACACCGCTCGAGTTGAGGACGTTGAAGAGATCGGCGGTCGCTTCGACGCTGTGCCCCTGAAAGCGGAACAGCTTGCCGAGCCGCAGGTCGACCTGCGTGACCCGATCGCCGAACATGGTGCCGGGCGCGATGAGTTGTGCGCCGGCCGAGCCGATCCCGAGCGGCCGCCCCAGGCCCTGCACCTGGGCGCTCGTTACGGTCTCGCGCGCGAGGATCTGCGGGCCGGTACGATTCTGCAGCGTGGCGCTCGCGATCACCCCGAACCACGGCAGCGGATAACTCGCCGCGGCCTTGATGTCGCCCTGGAAGGGCGGGGCGACGTGGCAGTAGAGCGTGCTCGGCGTCGTGGCCGCGCCCGCGGTAAATGTGCTGCCGAACGGCAACAGAGTGCCAGCGCTCGAGGCCAACACGCCGGCCACCGGCGCGTACCCGACGAGCACCTGACCGGCGACCGCGCAGACGTCGGTGACTTCGTGGCCGACACCCGCGCCGCCCGAGACGAACCCGCCGCGCGCCAGCCGCGCGTTCACGGTGAAGTCGTAGCCGGTGAACACGTCGCTGACGTCACCGAAATTGCTCGCCGGCTGGACGACGTAGAACGGTGCCGTCGCAAACGTGTTCGGGTTCTGGTCCATGAAGCCGCAGGTCTGGTTGCCCCCGCCGCCCGGTAACCGCGGATCAGACGGAGCCGTGACACAGAACGGACTGAAGCTCGTCGAAGGCGGATGGTTGATGTCCTGCGCGACGATGAAGTTGCCGAATGAGTGGCGCGTGAATTGGAAGTCGAAGGCGACGCGCGGCAGCAATTGCTGCTGGACGCCGGCCGATACTTCGTGGTCGTTCGGCCGCACGCCCCAGCCGCCTGTGATGGAGGGGTCGTAGCGGGCCGCGACGTTGAGCGATCCGAGCGGCGCATTGAGCGGGCCGCATTCGCCGTTCGCGGCGGTGTTGGTCAAGTCGCAATCGGGCACGAAATTGCCGTTTTTGTCGGTCCACGACCGCGAGGCCGAGTTAATCGACGTGTTGACAGGGTTATTGAGCGTGGCCATGTTCGTCGATTCGCTGGCGACGTACTTCGCCCAGTTCGCCCGCACGACCGTCTTTCCGTTGCCGAACAGATCGTAGGTCCCGCCGATCCGCGGCGAGAGGTCCTTCCAGTTCGGGACGTTATCGATCTCGTTGTACTGTCGCGCGGCGACGAACGGGATCGCCGCAAAGGTCTGCGGCGGCACGTACGCGTTGTGATAGTCGAATCGGAGGCCGGCGTTCACCGTCAGGCGCTGGATGGTCCAGCGATCCTGGGCGTAGAGGCCGAGCGCCGATTTGAGGTGCTCGGTGTCGATGAGCGGCCGCGCGTACTCGGTGATCGTCGTCGGAATGCCCTGCAGCAACGTCCACGCCTGCGACTGGTTCGTGTCGTACCGGTAATTGCGCGTGCCCCACATATCGGTCATGCCGAACTTGAAGGCGTGGCTCCCGGTGACGTAGTTGGCCGCGAAGCGCATGTTGTACTGATGATTGGCGGCGGTTGTGAACACATTGCCGGCGCCATAGGTGACGCCCAGCGAGTTGTCGGTCTTGGAAATCACCGCGTCGGGACCCAGACCGTTGGAATTGTACGGCTCGCCGGCGAAGATCCACGTTTCGTTGTAGAAAGTAAACCCGCCTTCGAAGAGCAGCCGGTTCGTATAGGGGTTCGTCCAGGTTGCCTGCAGCAGGTACTCCGGTTTATGCGTGAAGTACGTGCCCGCCTCGGGTGACGTCGTGGCGCCGCAGCCGTTGCAGTCGACCAGGCGCTGGTTGAAGTGGCTGAAGAAGGTGACCTTGTTCTTCTCCGTCGCCTGGTAGGTGAAGTTCACCGTCTCGCCGCGAGACCAGGTGTCGCCGGTGACCGCCTGGTTGCTGACGTCCTGCGAATCAGGGACCAGCGTCGTTGGATGGAACGCGTCGCCGTACCGACACCCGGCGACGGTTTCACAGTACTGTGGTGCGCCGGGGCGCAGGTTGACGAACATGCCGGCGGCGTAGCTTTGCGCGCCGTCGTACCGGAACCCGCCGTAAAACCACAGCTTGTCCTTGACAATCGGGCCGCCGACGGTCGGGTTGAAGTCCCACATCTTCTTGACGCTGTTGACGGCTTTGAGGCCCGAGTTGATGAGGTCCTGCGTCAGGTTGCTGCTCTGTAGTCCCCCGTTGCTGAAGTTGCCGAAGAAATACGCGTGGTAAGTATTGCCGCCCTCTTTCGGGATGATGTTGGTCAGCACGCCGCTCGACCGCGCTTCGGCCGAGAGGCCGCTGGTGGTCACCGTCATCTC
>JBPYEE010000833.1:0-14817 GCA_051985095.1 Vicinamibacterales bacterium
AGCATCGCGAAACTGGCGGTGACACCGCCGGTGGTCGGATCAGTGAGGACAGAAATGTACGGGACGCCGGCGCGATCCAGCTGCGCGAGGGCGCCGCAGATCTTCGCCATCTGCATCAAGGATCGCACCCCTTCCATCATGCGCGCGCCGCCGGAACAGGAGACGATGACCAACGGCTGCCGGGTGTCCAGGGCGCGCTCGATCGCGCGGGTGATCTTTTCGCCGACGACGACGCCCATGCTGCCGCCGATGAACCCGTATTCCATTGACGCGACGATCGCCGGCAGGCGCTCGATGGTGCCGGAGGCGACGATGACGGCGTCCTTCAGTCCGGTCGCCTCGCCGCTGCTCTTGAGCCGATCTTTGTACGGCTTGGTGTCCGAGAACCGGAGCGGATCGGTCGACACGAGATCCCGGTCGTGCTCGATCCAGTCGCCGTCGAACAGAATTCTGAGCCGCTCGGTGGCGCTGATGCGGAAATGGTGCCCGCATTTGGGACAGACATTCTGGTTGGTGACGAGCTCCTTGTTGTAGAGGATCTGCGCGCAGTCGGGGCACTTCACCCACAGCCCTTCGGGAACGCGGCTCGGCTTTTCCTTTGCGGGTGTGGCGATCGGCTTCTTGGTCTTCTTGAACCAAGGCATAAAAGATCAGCTTAACGCAGGTCCTTGATCCGCGGCACGTAATACCGGGTACCCGGTCCCATCGCCCTGATCTGTTTGATCAGATCGTCCAGCGCTTCGTCGCTCGCATCCGAATCGAACTGCGACGTCTCGACGACCAGGAGCGGGGTGGCGGTGTAGTGGAAGAAGAAATGGTGATAGGCCTCGTTGAGCTCCCGCAGGTACTCGTCACCGGGCTGCAGGGCGACCGCTTCGGGGTCCAGCCGCCGGTTGTGCACCCGCCGCAGCAGCACGTCGGTCGGCGACTGCAGGTAAATGACGAGGTCCGGCGCCGGCACGTCGCGCGCGAGGAGGTCGAACAGTCGCTGGTAGATGAACAGCTCGTTATCGTCAAGGTTGAGATAGGCGAAGATCTTGTCCTTGTCGAAGACGTAGTCGCAAATCGTCGTCTGGCTGAACAGATCGGTCTGGCGCAGCGACAGCTGTTGCCGATGCCGGTTCAGCAGGTAGAACAACTGCGCCTGCAGCGCCGCGCCGGGCCGATCGGAATAGAAGTCAGCGAGAAACGGATTGTCGGTCTCTTCGCGCACGACCGTGGCGTCCAGCCGCGTGCCGAGTCGCTCCGCGAGCGCGGTTTTGCCTGCGCCAATCGGCCCTTCAATCGCGATGTGGCGGAATTGCAAGCGGGGCGATGATATCATCGCGCAGTGAGGTTCGAACGTCTGGAGCTCGCCCTTCTGAAGCTCCCGCTCGTCCACTTCTTCGAAACCAGTTTCAGCCGCGTTTACGAGAAAACGTTCATCCTGGTCACCATCAGTGGCGACGGGATCACCGGCTACGGGGAGTGTGTCGCCGACGCGGATCCGTTTTACAGCGCTGAAACGAACGAGTCGGTGTGGCACGTGCTCTCGGCGTTCGTGGCGCCGCGCGTGGTCGGCCTCGAGGTCGCGCATCCGCGCGAGGTGATGCCGGCGCTTCACGCCATTCGCGGCCACAACATGGCGAAGGCTGCGGTGGAAATGGCCGCGTGGGATCTGTACGCGCGCCAGCAGGGCGTTCCCCTGTGGCGCGTGCTGGGCGGCGTCCGCGACCGGATCGCGTCGGGCGTCTCCATCGGCATCCAGGATTCGCTCGACCAGCTGCTGGGCGCGGTCGAACGCGAGCTCGCGGCCGGGTATCGACGGATCAAGATCAAGATCAAGCCCGGGTGGGATGTCGCCGCCGTCGCGGCGATTCGTCAGCGATTCGGATCGATCGCGCTCATGGTCGACGCCAACGGCGCCTATCGCAGCAGCGACGCGGATCATCTGGCGGAGCTCGACGCATTCGAGCCGATGATGATCGAGCAGCCGCTCGACTATGACGACATCCTCGATCACGCGGTGCTGCAGCAGCGGCTGCGCACCGCCATCTGCCTCGACGAGTCGATCAAGTCCGTCAACGCCGCCCGCGAAGCGCTGGCGCTGGGCGCGTGCCGCATCATCAATATCAAGCCGGGCCGGATGGGCGGGTTCACCGAATCGATCCGGCTGCACGATCTGTGCGCCAAGAGCGGGATCCCCGTGTGGCACGGCGGCATGCTCGAGTCGGGGATCGGCCGCGCTGCGAATATTCACCTCGCGACGCTGCCAAATTTCACGTTGCCCGGCGACATCGCCGCGAGCAAGCGGTACTTCAGCGCGGACTTGATCGATCCGCCGATCGAGGTCGCCCCCGACGGGACGATCGGCGTCCCCTCGGGGCCCGGCCTCGGCGTGACCGTCCGCCAGGATCGGATCGACGCGGCCACGCTCCGTCGCGGCGCCTTCGAAGTCGCCCACGCATGATCCCCGCGCGTCTGCCAGGTCTGCGGGCGGCCATCTCGACGGCGCTCGTCGCGGCGGCGGCGGCGTGTGCGAGCGCCCCGCCGGCCCCGGTTGCCCCGCCGCCGGCGGCCGCCAGTCTGACGCTCGAGCAGAAGATGGCGTCGATGCTGCGCCTCGAGAACCAGCGCGTGCTGCGCGATCCGACGCCGCCTCCGGCACCGGCCCCGCCACCGCCGGCGCGCGGAAAGGCTCCCGCGGTGCTGCCGCCACCGCCGCCGCCGCCCGACCTGACGCGGTGGCTGGCCGACCCCGATGCGCGCGTCCGGCGGCGTGCGGCGCTCGCCATCGGCCGCGTGGGGCTCGGCGAGGGGGTCCAGCCGCTCCTCGCGCGGCTCGCGTCGGAGTCCGATCCCGAGGTGAAGCAGATGACGGCGTTCGCGCTCGGGTTGCTGCACGATCCCGCGGCGCGCGAGCCGCTGGTCGCGGCGCTGGCCGATCCGTCGCCGCTCGTCCAGGCCAGTGCGGCGGAGGCGCTGGGTCTCATCGGCGACGCCGCGGCGGCCGACGCCATCGGGCGCATGGTCTCGCAGATCGTCGCGTCGGGCGCCCTCACGCAACCGCCCGGCGATGAGCAGGAGTCCCGGCGTGATACGCCGGTGGCGGCGGCGCGCCTCGGCATCTATGCGCTGGCCCAGCTGAAGGCCTACCCGCAGCTGGCGTCGGCGGTGCTGGACCCGGCGGGTCAGCCTCGCGTCCACTGGTGGCCGGTCGCCTTCGCGTTGCAGCGGATCGGCGACAAGCGCGCGCTGCCGGCCCTGCTCGCGTTCACGAAGGACGGCAATCCCTACGCGCGGGCCTTTGCGGTCAAAGGGCTCGGCGCGCTGAAGGATCGGACCGCCCTCGCCGCCCTGATGCCGCTGCTGGCGAGCGGCGATCGCGCCGTCCTGATTGAAACGATCCGCGCGCTCGGCGCGATCGGCGACGCGTCGGCCACCGCACCGCTGCTCCGGTTCGTCCGCGCGGCCGACACCGATCCGCAGGTCCGCCTCGCGGTGGTGGGGGCACTCGGCACGATCCGGCCGGCCTCGGCCGACACGATCGATACACTGCTCGACCTCCTGAGCGATCCGGTGCCGGCGATCCGATCGGCGGCGCTTCGGGCGAGCGCAGCGATCGACCCGGAGAACTTCGTCACGATCTTGTCCGGCCTGGATCCCGATCCGCACTGGAGCGTGCGCGCGTCGCTGGCCTCGACGCTGGCGACACTGGCGCCCGAGATCGGCCTGCCGCGGCTGCATGCGATGTTGACCGACGCCGATCAGCGCGTGGTGCCATCAGTCCTGAAGGGTCTGGTGGCACTGAAGGCGCCCGACGCCGCGACGATTCTGCTCGATCGGCTGAAGGCCGACGATGCGGCGGTCCGCACGGCCGCGGCCGACGGCGTCGGCAGCTTGAAGCTGCCCACGGGCGCGCCGGCGCTGGCCGACGCCTATCGCTTCGGCGACCGTGATGCGATTCACACCGCGCGGGCCGCCGCGCTGGCCGCGCTCGCAACCTACGGCGCCGCTGTCGCGCTCCCCGTTCTCAACACGGCGCTGGCCGACAAGGACTGGGCCGTGCGCGTCCGCGCGGCCCAGCTGGTCAAGCAGCTCGATCCCGCGCGCGCGCCGGCCGACGTCGACGCGGCCATCCGGCCCGCGCCGATCGCCGTCGCGCCGGAAACCTTCGCGGCACCTCGCCTCGTGAACCCGCCGGTGTCGACGCAGGTGTATCTGGACACGGACCGCGGCACGATTCAGATCGAGCTGGCGGTGCTGGACGCGCCGCTCACGGTCGAGAACTTCGTCACGCTCGCGCGGAAGGGTTTCTTCAACGGCCTCAGCATTCATCGCGTCGTCGCCGATTTCGTCATTCAGGACGGTGACCCGCGCGGCGACGGCGAAGGCGGACCCGGCTACTCGATTCGAGACGAACTCAACGAGCTCCCCTATCTGCGCGGGACCGTCGGCATGGCGCTCGATCCGTGGCCCGATACGGGCGGGAGCCAGTGGTTCATCACGCACTCCCCGCAGCCCCATCTCGACGCGCACTACACCGTGTTCGGCCGCGTCATCGCGGGCATGGACGTCGTCGACAAGATTCAGGAGTGGGACGTGATTCGGCAGGTCCGGGTGTGGGACGGCGTGTCGCTGACCGACGCGCGCTGAAAATTGAAAAGGGGGCGAACGTACCGCCCCCTCTTATGTGACGGGCGAGGTCAGCTTACCGTTTCTTGCCGGCCTTCTTCTTCCCGCCCTTGGCTTTCTTCGCCATTGTCTCTTATCCCCCCCTTCATGTGGGATCTGCGCGAGCGGCGCGATCATCATCTTGCGGCTGCCGCCTGGCACGCCCATCGATATCCGCCGCTCGAGCTTCACAAGGGGTGGCCCTGAGCGGGCCCCCCTCATACCAGATGTAGATTATGGACGCCTTTCACGCAGTGTCAAGCACAATCGACACAAAAAGTCAAAAATTTCGATCAACGTTTCACACGTCGCGTGAGTGCTTGCTCCAGTTTCTTGTCGGCGCGCGCTTCGACCGCGCCAGCCGCGAACACGCGACGCTCGCGCGCGCGATCGCGCAGCCGTTCCCACGCGGTCACGCTCGCGTCGAGATCATGAAAGTACACGTCGTACACCTCGGCGATGCGTTCGAGGAAGAGCGGGTTGTTCGGATAGCGTGCGTCGAGCGATTCGAGCAGCGCCAGCGCATCTTTGGGCCGGTTCTCGTACCAGAGGTAAATCTGCTGGAGCTGGAAATCCGCTTCACCAGAGAGCATCTCGCTGTGCTCGCGGGCGACGACGACCTCCTGCAACCCTTTCACGCGATCGCCGCCGGGCAGCCAGAGCAGCCAGCGCAAGAACTTCGCGTAGAGCGGCGCGACGTCGGCGTAGTAGCGATACAGGCCGAGGCCGAGATGGGCGTCGACCAGATCGGGATTGAGCTGCAGTGCGTGTTCGAGCGCGTCCCTGATCTTGCGCCCCTCGCGTGCCGCCGAGACGCGCTCGCCGCGAAGGACCCGGAGCTGCATGAGCGGCGTGTAGGCGCCCGCGAGGAAAAACCAGGCGTCCGCCCGCCCCGGTTCCCGCTCGACCCAGGCGGCGTTCGAGGTGATCGCGGTCGCCGACAGGGCGCTCAGGCGCGAGTCGAGATCGTGGCTGCCTGGATTGATCAGGATCTGCCACCAGACCGCTTCAGCCCGCAGCGCCTCGCAGGCCGGCGCCGGAACCGGCGGACACACCGCCGCCAGCTGCGCTTCCGCCCGATCGAACTGGCCGTCGAGAATCGAATCGTAGACGGCGGCGAGTCGCATCGCCTCAGGCAATCCGCTCGCGCGTGGCGTCGCGGCGAGCAGCACGAGCGCCGCGATTACATGCTGGTGCGTAGCTGTTGTTTCTCCGCGTGGCGTTCGAGCGCGAGCTCGATCAGGCGGTCGAGCAGTTTCGGGTAGGGCAGCCCGCTCGCCTCCCACATCTTCGAGTACATGCTGATCGTGGTGAACCCGGGAATCGTGTTGAGCTCGTTCAGGTACAGCATGCCGCCGTCGGCGCCGAGCAGGAAATCGACGCGCGCCATCCCGGCGCAGTCGACCGCTTTGAAGGCAGCGATGGCGATCCGCCGAACCTCTGCGGTCTGTTTTTTCCCGAGCGCCGCCGGGATCACGGTCCGCGACGCCTCATCGAGATATTTGGCCTGGTAGTCGTAGAACTCGCGCGACGGAATGATTTCGCCCGGCACCGACGCCTGCGGCTCGTCGTTGCCGAGCACCGCACACTCGATCTCGCGCGCGCCGCCCACGGCCGCTTCGACGACGATTTTGCGATCGAACTCGGCGGCCAGCGTCACCGCGGCCCGCAATTCGGCGGCGTGCTTCGCCTTCGAAATGCCGACGCTCGACCCGAGGTTCGCCGGCTTGACGAACATCGGGAAGCCGAGGTGGCTCACGAGGCGCTGCATGACGCCACGTTCATCGTGGCGCCACTCCCGTTTCAGCACGACATCGTAGTCGCAGATCGGCAGCCCCTTCGCCGCAAACACGAGCTTCATCGTCGCTTTGTCCATGCCGACGGCTGACGCGAGCACGCCGGCGCCGACATACGGCACGTTGGCGAGCTCCAGCAGTCCCTGGACGGTGCCATCTTCTCCGTACGGCCCGTGGAGGACCGGGAACACGACGTCGAGTCCCAGGCCCGAGACGACGACACTGTCGTCCCGGCGGTCCACGGTGAGCAGCGTGTCGCCGCCGGGATGGGCCACCAGATGGGCTTCGCGCGCCTGGTCCGAGATCTCCGGTTTGGCCTGAATCACATCGGCGGCTTTCATCATCGAGGGGGGGCGGCGCGGCAGCGCCCAGCGGCCGTCCTTCTCGATGCGGATGGCGATCGGCTCGTATCGCTCCGGATCGAGATTCTGGAACACGGCGGCCGCCGACGCGAGCGAAACTTCGTGTTCGCCCGACCGACCGCCATAAATCACTCCGACACGCAGTTTCTTCACGGCGCGAGGCTGCAGTTCACGGGCGACTGTAGACTGTTTGCCATCCATGGTCCAGTTTGACTTTCACGTCACGCACACCGACGGCCGGGCCCGGCGCGGTGTGATGACGACCGCGCATGGCCGCGTCGACACGCCGGCCTTCATGCCGGTGGGGACGCAGGGCGCCGTCAAGGGCGTCATGCACCGGGATCTCGTGGCCGCCGGCGCGGAGATTCTCCTCGCCAACACCTATCACCTCTACCTGCGGCCCGGCGACGATCTGATTGCGCGTCGCGGCGGCCTCCATCGGTTCATCGGCTGGAGCAAGCCGATTCTGACCGACAGCGGGGGCTATCAGGTGTTCAGCCTGGCCGCCCGGCGTACAATCGATGAGGACGGGGCGCGGTTCCGATCGCATCTCGACGGATCGCTGCACCTGCTCACGCCGGAACGAGCGACCGACATTCAGGCGCAGCTCGGGTCTGACATCGCCCTGGTGCTGGACGAATGTTTCGCCCATCCGGCGAGCATCGAGGCGACGCGCGCCTCGATGGAGCGCACCGCGCGCTGGGCCGGTCGCGCGCGCGCGCGGTTTCAGACGATCCGCGAGGGCGGCGCGCCGGGCGTCGTGGCGACCAATCCGGGGCAGGCCCAGTTCGGGATCGTGCAGGGCGGCGTGGTTCCCGAGCTCAGGGTGGAGAGCGCCGGTCGAACGGTCGAGATCGGGTTCGACGCGTATGCGATCGGCGGGTTGAGCGTGGGTGAGCCGATTGATGTGATGTACGAGATCGTGTCGCAGACGACCCCGCACCTGCCCGCCGCGCGCCCCCGATACCTGATGGGCGTCGGGACGCCGCAGGATCTGGTCGAGGCGGTGGCCCGCGGCATCGATCTGTTCGATTGTGTGCTGCCAACGCGCAACGCGCGCAACGGCCAGCTTTTTACGAGCGAGGGCAAACTGAACATCGGGAACGCGCAGTACGCCGAGGACGACCGCCCGCCCGATCCGGCGTGCGGCTGCTACACCTGCCGCACCTGTTCGCGCGCCTATCTGCGGCATCTGTTCGTCGCCGGTGAAATCAACGCGGCAACGCTTAACACGTTGCATAATCTCAACTTTTACCTTGACACCCTTCGTGCGATTAGGGAAAGTTTAACGTTTGGGCGGTTTCAGTCTTTTCGCGATGAGTTCCGCGTTCGCGCTGGGAGTCACGCCTGACGGCGCCAGTCCGCTGCTGCAGGTCGTCCCCTTTGTACTGATCCTCGGGATCTTCTACTTCATCATCCTGCTGCCGGCGCGCAGGAAGCAGCAGAAGGTCACAGAGTTTCTCGCGGGCCTGAAGGTCAACGACAAGGTCGTGATGACCAACGGCATTTACGGGCAGATTACGCGACTCGGCGAGCAATCGGTGCAGGTCCAGATCGCGGACAAAGTCCGCGTCGAGGTCGCCAAGCAGGCCATCGGCGGCTACCAGGGGCAGCCGCCGGTCCAGGAGAACGAGAAGTAGCGGCGGCCGCGCCGTCGCGGGTGAGCAGGTATGCAGAACTTACGGTGGAAAATGATCACGATCGCGAGCGTGCTCGTGATCTTCTCGGCGCTCGGCGTCTATCCCATCGTCGCCGGGCACTACGGCGTCCATTGGCCCTCGTGGCTGACCGACAAGCAGCTCAAACTCGGGCTGGACCTCAAGGGCGGGGTCCATCTCGTGCTGCGCGTCCAGACCGACGATGCGCTGCGGCTCGAGACCGACACCGAATCGGAGCGGCTCCGCGAAGAGCTCCAGTCGAAAAACATCCCCTTCACGGCGTTGAACACGATCAGCCCGACGCAGTTCCGCGTGGACGGCGTCGCGCCGGCGCAGGACGGTGCCTTCCGGACCGCCGCGAACGAAGTCCAGGCGAACTTCGACCGCGGATCAGGCGTGAACGGCAGTTATACGTTCACGCTGAAGCCCAACATCCAGCAGCAGCTGCGCGACGAAGCGGTCGTCCAGGCGCGCCAGACCATCGAGCGGCGCGTCAATGATCTCGGCGTGACGGAGCCGAGCATCTCGCAGCAGGGCACCGATCAACTGCTGGTACAGCTGCCGGGCGTCACCGACGTCGAACGCGCCAAGCAGATCATGGGCTCCCCCGGCCTGCTCGAGCTGAAGATCGTCGAGCAGGGGCCGGCGCCAACCAAGGACTCGCTTCTGGTGAACGGCCAGGTGCCCCAGGGCGACGAGATCGTGCCGGGCGCCGGCTCGCCGGGCGACCCCAGCACCGTCTACTACCTGGTGAAGAAGGTGGCGGCGGTGACCGGACGCGATCTGCGCAATGCGCGGCCGTCGCTCGACGAGAACAACCAGCCCGCCGTCAGCTTCACGCTGAACAACGAAGGCGGCCGCAAATTCGGCAAAGTCACCGCCGAGAACATCGGCCGCCAGCTCGCGATCATTCTGGATGGGCGCGTGCAGTCCGCGCCGCGGATCGACTCGAAGATCACCACCGAGGGGCGCATTACCGGCAGCTTCACGCAGGAAGAAGTGCAGAATCTGTCGCTCATCCTGCGCTCCGGCGCGCTGCCGGCGACGCTCACGTATCTGGAGGAGCGCACCATCGGCCCCAGCCTGGGCGCCGACTCGATTCGATCGGGCGTGGTCGCGTCGCTGGTGGGCCTGCTCCTGATCGTCAGCTTCATGCTCACGTACTACAAGCTCTCGGGCGTGAATGCCGTGATCGCGCTGGTCTTCAACCTGGTGATCCTGCTCGGGCTGATGGCCTACGTCGGGGCCGTCATGACGCTGCCGGGCATCGCCGGCTTCGTGCTGACGATGGGCATCGGCGTCGACTCCAACGTGCTCATCTTCGAGCGGATCAAGGAAGAGCTCGAAGCCGGCCGCGGTGTCCGCGCGTCGATCAATGCGGGGTTCGGCCGCGTGTTCTGGACGCTGGTCGATACCCATATTTCGGCGCTGATTTCCGCCGCCTTCCTGTTCAATTTCGGCACCGGCCCGATCCGGGGATTTGCCGTCACGCTGGCCATCGGCCTCGCCTCGAACCTCTTCACCTCAATTTTCGTGTCGCAGACGCTGTTCGAGATGGCGCTGGCGAAGCGGCATCAAGTACAGACGCTGAGTATTTAGGGTTATGTACATCTTCAAACATACGCACTACAACTTCCTCCGCTGGCGCGTGCACGCGCTGATCGTGTCCTGGCTCATCATCCTGGCGGGCGTCGTCATGATCTGGAGCAAGGGCATCCCGAAGGGGGTCGAATTCGCGGGCGGCACGGTCGTCATCAACCAGTTCACCCAGCCCGTGTCGGTGCAACAGGTCCGCGAAGCGCTCGATCGCAATTTTCCGGGCGGGGGCCAGAACGTCGTCGTGCAGGCCTATGGGACCGCGGATCAGCACCGGGTGCTGGTGCGCGTGCCGTCGAGCGGCGCCGAAGCCGGGCAGTCGCTGAGCATCGTCGCGCAGCAGGTGAACGACGCGCTGAGGCGGGGGGGCGTCGGCAGCTTCACGACCGTGAGTACCGAAATCGTCGGGCCGACGGTCGGCGCCGAGCTGACGAGCAAGGGCTTGTGGGCGACGGCGCTGTCGCTCATCGGCATCCTCGCCTACCTGGCATTCCGGTTCCAGTTCTCGTTCGGCGTGGGCGCGGTCGTGGCGACGATCCATGACCTGCTGATCACGCTGGCGTTCCTCGCCTTCTTCCGCTACGACATGTCGCTGAACGTCATCGCGGCCATCCTGACGATGACCGGCTTCTCGACCAACGACACGATCGTGATCTTCGACCGGATCCGCGAGAATCTCCGGTCGATGCGCCGCGACTCGATGTTCGACGTGATCAACGCCTCGGTGAACCAGACGCTGAGCCGGACGATCATCACCTCGGGCACCGCGCTCTTGACGGCGCTCGCGCTCTTCTTCTTCGGCGGCGAGGTGCTGCACGGGTTCGCGTTCACGATGGTGGTGGGCATCATCACCGGCACGTATTCGAGCGTCTTCATCGCCGCCGCGATCGTGAGCTACTGGCGCGGGTCGGCGCCGACCCGCGCCGCCGCGCACGCGCCGGTCACCGTGCCCGTGGCGCCCCAGCAGCCGCAGCGCAAGGTGCCCGTCGCGACGCAGCAGCCGCCGCGCAAGGTCAAGCCGCAGCGAAAGGCGAGGGCGTCGTAACGGCGCAATGCCAGCGTCAGTCCAGGCCGTCCTTCTCGGCATCGTGCAGGGGGCGACGGAGTTTCTGCCCGTCTCGAGCACGGCGCATCTGATCATCGCGCGCGCGCTCTTCGGCTTTGACGCCGACCGGTTCGGGCTCGCCTTCGACGTGGCCTGCCATCTCGGCACGCTCGTCTCGGTGCTGATCTACTTCCGGAACGACCTCGTGCGCATGATCGCGGCGATCCCGAACCTGGCCCGTCCGGCGCGCGACCGGGAGGCGCGCCTCATCTGGCTGCTGGTCATCGGCACGATCCCGGCGGTGATCGTCGGTGCGCTGTTCAAGACCGTCATCGAGGAGCGGCTGCGGACCGTCCTCGTCAGCGCCGTCGCGCTCGCGGCGGGCGGCGTGCTGCTGCTGGTCGCGGACCGCGCCGGGTCGAAGAACCGCGACGAGTGGTCCCTCAGTTTCCTGGATGCGTTCTGGATCGGGTGCGCGCAGGCGGTCGCGCTCATTCCCGGCGTCTCCCGGTCGGGGGCGACAATCACCGTTGCCCTGCTTGCCGGCCTGAAGCGCGAGGAAGCGGCGCGTTTCGTCTTCCTGCTCTCGATTCCGGCGATTCTTGGCGCGGCGGTGAGCGAGGCCCCGAAACTCCTGAAGGGCGGCGTGCACGGCGACGATCGCACGCTGTTTCTCATCGGCCTCGTCACGTCGGCCATCGTCGGCTACGCGGCGGTGCGCTCGTTCATCCGGTATCTGGCCCGTCACTCGCTCGATGTGTTTGCGTGGTATCGCCTGGCGCTGGCGGGCGTCGCGGCGATATGGCTCATCGCCCGGTAATGCAATGGCTGCGTCGTAACTTTGTCGCCGGCTTCTTCGCCACCGTGCCGCTCTTCGTGAGCGTGGCGGCGGTGATCTGGATTTTCGACGTCGTCGACGGCGCGACGACGCCGATCTACGATCGCCTGCTCGGCCGGCGGATTCCAGGGCTGGGGACGCTCTCGACCTTCGTCGCCATCATCCTGGTCGGAGCCTTCGCGCGGAACGTGATCGGGCGGCGCATTCTGCAGCGGACGGAGGGGTGGCTGCTGCGCGTGCCGCTGTTCCGCACGATCTACGCGCCGGTGCGGCAGCTGATTACCGCGTTCTCGCCGGACAACGAATCGGGGTTCAAACGCGTCGTGATGATCGAGGATCCACGGCGCGGCTATGCGCTCGGGTTTCTGACGCGCGAATTCACGGTCGATCGGGGCCACGGTCCCGAATCGCTGCTGGCGGTGTATGTGCCGACCAATAACCTGTATCTCGGCGACGTGATCATCTGCGAGCGATCGCGCGCCGCCTTTCCCGACATCACCGTCGAGGAGGGAATCCGCATATTCCTGACCGGCGGCATGGCGTTGCCGCCGCAAATCCGCGTATAATTCGCTCTTTTGCGGCCGCCGCGCCGGCCCGCCCTATTGACTCCATACGAGGTGACATGGTCGTAACCGTCCGAACCGTCCTGGGGCGCCTGCTCGTCCCGTTGCTGATCGTCTGTGCCGTCGCAGCCTCGGTCCGTCCGGTGAATGCGGCGCAGGCTCAACCGGAGAGCGGGTCGGCACGCGCGGTCGTCCAGGAAGGCGGCGGCGGTGAGGCGAACCTCATCTTGCCGGATCTGTCGACGGTGGAATTCCGGGGCATCAACGCGCGCACGCTGCTTATGGCAGGGCTCTTCGTGTGCGCCCTTGGTCTGGCGTTCGGGCTGCTGACGGTCACCGGCCTTCGCAACCTGCCGGTGCATGCGTCGATGCGCGAGGTCTCGGAGCTGATCTACGAGACGTGCAAGACGTACCTGATTACGCAGGGGAAGTTCATCCTGATCCTGGAAGTGTTCATCGGGGTGATCATCGTTTTCTATTTCGGCATCCTGCAGCATTTCGAGCCCTACCGCGTGGCCATCATCGTGCTGTTCAGTCTCATCGGCATCGCCGGCAGCTACGGCGTGGCGTGGTTCGGGATTCGCGTGAACACGTTCGCCAACTCGCGCGCGGCGTTTGCCAGCCTGCGGGGCAAACCGTATCCGATTTACGCGATCCCGCTGCGCGCCGGCATGAGCATCGGCATGCTGCTCATCAGCGTCGAGCTGTTTCTGATGCTGTGCATTTTGCTCTTCGTGCCCGGACGCCTGGCCGGGCCCTGCTTCATCGGGTTCGCGATCGGCGAGTCGCTCGGCGCCGCCGCGCTGCGCATCGCCGGCGGCATTTTCACCAAGATCGCCGACATCGGGTCGGACCTGATGAAGATCGTGTTCAACATCAAGGAAGACGATGCACGCAATCCGGGCGTCATCGCCGACTGCACCGGCGACAACGCCGGCGATTCGGTCGGGCCGAGCGCCGACGGCTTCGAAACCTACGGCGTCACCGGCGTCGCGCTCATCTCCTTCATCCTGCTCGCCGTGCCCGACGCCCGCACCCAGGTGCAGCTGCTGGTCTGGATTTTCGTGATGCGCATCATGATGATCATCGCCAGCGGGCTGTCGTACTTCATCAACGAGACGGTCGCGCGCAGCCGGTACCTCGAGGCGAACCGCATGAACTTCGAGGCGCCGCTGACCTCGCTCGTCTGGCTGACCTCGATCGTGTCGGTCATCCTCACCTACATCGTGTCGTATCTGCTCATTCCCGACCTCGGCGACGGCACGCTCTGGTGGAAGCTGTCGACCGTGATTACGTGCGGCACCCTGGCGGGCGCCATCATCCCCGAGCTCGTCAAGGTCTTCACGTCGGTGGAGTCCAACCACGTCAGGGAAGTCGTGATCTCGTCGCGCGAGGGCGGCGCGTCGCTGAACATCCTGTCCGGGTTCGTGGCGGGGAACTTCAGCGCGTACTGGCTCGGGCTGAGCATCGTGTCGCTGATGACCGTGGCCTATTACGTCAGTACCGCCGGGCTCGGCGCGCTGATGGTGGCGCCGGCGGTGTTTGCCTTTGGCCTCGTCGCGTTCGGCTTTCTCGGCATGGGCCCGGTGACGATTGCCGTCGACTCCTACGGGCCGGTCACCGACAACGCTCAATCCGTGTTCGAGCTGTCGGTCATCGAGCACATTCCGGGCGTGAAAGAGGCGATCCGGCGCGAGCACGGCTTCGACGTCCATTTCGAGCGGGCCAAGGACCTGCTCGAGGAGAACGACGGCGCCGGGAACACGTTCAAGGCCACCGCCAAACCGGTGTTGATCGGCACGGCCGTGGTCGGCGCCACGACGATGATCTTCTCGATCATCGTGGCGCTGACCGGGGGCCTCACGCACGATCTCGACAAGCTGTCGCTGCTGCACCCGCCGTTTCTGCTCGGGCTCATCACCGGCGGGGCGGTCATCTACTGGTTCACCGGCGCGTCGGCGCAGGCGGTGACGACCGGCGCCTACCGTGCCGTGGAATTCATCAAGCGGCACATCCGCCTCGAAGGCGTCGAGAAGGCGTCGGTGTCCGACAGCAAGAAGGTCGTGGAAATCTGCACGCAGTACGCGCAGCGGGGGATGCTCAACATCTTTCTGCCCGTGTTCTTCTCGACCCTCGCGTTTGCCTTCTACGAGCCCTACTTCTGCATCGGCTACCTGGTGTCGATCGCGCTGTTCGGCCTCTACCAGGCCATTTTCATGGCGAACGCGGGCGGGGCGTGGGACAACGCCAAGAAGATTGTCGAAGTCGAACTGAAGGCGAAGGGGACCGCGCTGCACGCCGCGACG